>JAOZKQ010000186.1 GCA_029935275.1 Bacteroidales bacterium
CACTATATAGTTGTTACCTATAGGCCTAATTTGGGTTATACTTCGATAAATGAAGAATATTCTGATAGTCTGTGTTTTTCATTAATTCGGGCAAACTTTCTTGAGGTGTGTTCTCCATATATTTACTGACAATTCGATAACCCAGCCAGATTGCAGCTTGCCCTGGAGACCCTTTTGGAAAGAAAGTCGTGAATGGGGCATCCCCCGTAAGTTTTCTTATTTTTAAGTAATCAGTACTATATAAGAGCTTGTTTTCAATTAGATAAGTCCACATTTCACTTTCATTTTCTTCACACCAGGCTAATTGCTCACTTGTGAACCCCATAATCAGTTCTTCAGGTTCTTCAGGCATCATGGCTTTAATGAAATACTTTAATTTACCTTCATAAATTATATTATTAAGAACATTGTCTGAAATTTTAGCATTTTTACTATCCTTTAAATTGAATTCGGTTCGTCCCCATGCATACATGCAATCTGTAGGAATCTTTTCTTTAACCATTTTTATTGTGAGGTATTGAGGAATTCCCAATTCTTTATAATACTTACACTTGGGCCCAAGATAACGGTCCAGGCCAATGGCTAGAATATTTGTGTCTATAACAATGGAATTGTTAAATCCTGAAATAAAAGTGTAAATTTCAGGAATATGCTTTTTTGGAAAATAATATTTATAATGTTGAAAACCTGAATTGAGTTTTATCTCAATATCAGTCATGTCCGCAAAATCTTTTTTAATTATCTGGTAAACATCAGCATTTGTTTTGTTTGAAACAAAGGATTGAAGGAAATAAGAATATGTTTCATCAGAAGGATTCCCAATGTTTGTTACAAAGCCAAAAACAGTAAGAAAATTTCCGTATTTGTCCTGTAGTTCGGGCAAAGCCAAAGGGATACTGTCAGGTTGAATGGTGAACAAATCATTTTCAAATCGATGAATATTAATTTTGGTTCCTGTTTCCGAAACAGGAACCTTAAACTGCTTATGTTTACAACTAAAAGCTATTGAAATAAGAAAGGATAAAGTAAACAGTTTTAATTTTTTATAATTCATCATGATAATTGGAGCTTTGAATTTTAAACGTAAAAATAATCAACTTGTTCTTATTATTGGTGAAAAATAATTTCGTATATTTAAATTGTGCTACTTAATTGTTAATTTTGGCGTGATTATTGATTTAGGAGTGACAATATCGGTATGCTGTAATGTTCAGGCCTATAAGTAAATAATTTATACTTTGAAGAAACAACTATTGCCTTGTATGGACTACCTTTTTAAATATTATTTTACTTTTTAATAATTTGATTATCTCATGATTATAGGAATAGCGCAATTAAACTATCATATTGGAAATTTTGATAAAAATATTTCTAAAATTATAAGTGCCATTGATGAAGCAAAACAATATGGTGCAGACTTGATCCTTTTCTCTGAACTATCCATTTCAGGCTACCCTCCAATGGATCTTTTGGAAAGGGAAGGGTTTAATAATAAATGTTACGAGGGAATAAAGCAAATTGCAAGCCATTGTGATACCATTGCAGCTGTTGTTGGCGGGCCGCTGAAAAATCCTGAATTGGAAGGAAAGAACTTATTTAATTCAGCATTTTTTTTGTATGATGGAGATATTAAAGAGGTTGTGAATAAAAGCCTGCTGCCAACCTATGATATATTTGATGAGGATCGCTATTTTGAGCCTAATAAGGAATTTAAGGTGATTCACTTTAAAGGAAAAAAACTTGCTTTGACTATTTGCGAAGACCTTTGGGATCAACAAGAATTTGAAGCAGATTTTGGGAAAAATAATATTTATAAAACCTCACCCATGGATGAATTAGTAAAATTCAATCCGGATGTTATTCTTAATATAGCCGCTTCACCATATTCCTATTTGAATGAATCTTCTAAGAAAGAGATTTTTATAAGCAAAGCCAGGAATTATAAGTTGCCGGTTTTTTATGTGAATCAAATGGCTGCTCAAACTGAATTGATTTTTGAAGGTGGTTCTATGGTTATTAATCAACATGGTGAGGTTTATGATGAATTGCCTTTTTTTGAGGAGGATATAAGGTTTTATGACCTGGATAAGGTTTTGAATCATGAGGTTTTAGGAATTGAAAGTGAAGAAACCTCAGTTATTGAAAATATTCACAATGCATTGGTACTTGGGATTAAAGATTATTTTTCCAAGATGAATTTTAAGAAGGCTACGCTGGGGCTATCAGGTGGAATTGACTCAGCGGTTTGCCTTGTGTTAGCAGCAAGGGCTCTTCATCCTGAAAACATTAAAGTTTTACTAATGCCTTCAGAATATTCTTCTGAGGGTTCTGTCTCTGATTCGGTAAAACTTGCTGAAAACCTGGGAGTAGCTTATGAGATTATTCCTATTAATGATATTGTGCAAAGTTTTAAAAAAGCATTGAACCCTTCTTTTGGTGATTTGCCGGAAGATGTTACCGAGGAGAATTTGCAGGCCAGGGTTCGTGCAGTATTATTGATGGCCCATTCAAATAAATTTGGATATATTTTGTTGAATACCTCGAATAAAAGTGAAGCTGCAGTGGGATATACTACTCTATATGGAGATATGAGTGGAGGCTTATCCCCCCTGGGAGATGTTTACAAAACGGATGTTTATAACCTTGCAAGGTATATTAATCAAAATCAGGATATAATTCCTTGTGATATTATTTCGAAACCCCCTTCAGCGGAGCTCAAGCCTGATCAGAAAGACTCTGATTCCTTACCTGAATATGCTGTTTTGGATCAGATTTTATTCAGATATATTGAATTACAGCGTTTGTCAGATAAAATTATTGAGGATGGCTTTAATCCGGAATTAGTTCATGAAATAATTAATTTGATAAATGCAAATGAATATAAAAGATATCAGGCTCCACCCATTCTTAGAATATCTTCTAAAGCATTTGGTTCAGGAAGAAGAATTCCCCTGGTTGCAAATTATAATTATTTGTAGCCTGCAAGTTTCTGTATTTGAAATATTTTTTTCTGTTTGACATTCTCATACTGTAATTTGTCAAATAAATTCACTGTTAAGACATTTTGGATTGTATTGATATTGAATATATTTTCTATATTTGTATGTTTTTTAACATGTTTTAATGAATTCTAAGAAAGAATCATATTTTGACTGTGGATATTGTCTGAGTAACCCGGATTCAATATTTAGTATCTTATCTGAAAAAGAAAAAGCTGATTTGATTAAAGGTCATTCCTGTCTTGCTTTTGAAAAAGATGATTATATTTATAATGAGGGAGATAAACCACAGGGTCTGCTTTTTCTTTCAAAGGGCAAAGTAAAGATTTTTAAAGAGGGAATTGGAGGTCGTGACCAAATAGTGAGGCTGGCAAGGCCTATGGGATTTATTGGTTATCGGGCCTTATTCGCTAATGAAAACTATTCAGCTTCGGCTACAGCACTTGAATATAGTGAGATTTGTGTTTTTGAAAGAAATGCATTGTTTATAGCTATGAGCAAGAACTCAGAGTTGTCATTTCAAATGATGAGGAGTATGGCTGCTGAGCTGGGCCTTTCAAATAACCGGACAGTTACTTTAACTCAAAAACATGTTCGTGGCAGATTGGCTGAATCATTAGTTTTTCTTGCTGATACTTATGGGGTTGATAGAGAAGGGAAATTATTAAAGGTTTATTTATCCCGTGAGGATATTGCTAACCTATCCAATATGACAACTTCCAATGCTATCAGGACTTTATCAATCTTTGCAAATGAAAATGTAATTGCCCTGGAGGGCAGGAGAATTAGAATTCTTGACCTGCCTGAACTAAGACGGATCAGTGAGTTAGGATAGCCATGGTCAAATTACTTAATCATGCTTTATCATGTATCCTGTATGGCTTTTTATGGGTTTTTGCCTTTTTACCTCTAAGGCTTTTGTACATTTTTTCTGATTTCCTTTTCTTTTGGGTGTATTATGTCATTCGCTATAGAAGGGATGTGGTGATAAAAAACCTGCGTCTTTCATTTCCTGAAAAGAAAAACGAGGAAATTGTCGAGATTGCTAAAGACTTTTTTAAATATTTTATTGATTCTTTTTTTGAGGCTATTCATATTTTACACATGAGTGAGAAGGATGCAATGACCCGTTTTAAGTATAAGAATCCCGGCTTACTAAGAGAAATTTATGATAAGGGGGATAGCATTGTCTTATTGCTTTCTCATTATGGTAACTGGGAGTGGCTTGCAAGCCTTGAAAAGGTATCTCCTTTTCACTTTCTGGCCATTTATAAGCCACTTTCTGACAGATGTATTAATAAGCTTTATATTAGGATCAGGGAGCGTTTTGGTGGGGAGACTGTTCCTATGAAGAAGGCTTATAGAAAAATGGTGGCATATCAGGAGGATAAAAAGCAAAATATTACCTTTTTTCTCTATGATCAAAGGCCTTTAGGTAATGAATTAAATTATTGGATCACTTTTATGAACCAGGATACTCCTGTTTTGCTGGGAGCTGAAAAAATTGCCAGTAAATTAGGGCAAACAGTAGTATTTATGAAAATTCGCAAAGTGAAAAGAGGCTATTATGAAAGTGAATTTGTAATAATATCTGAGAAACCTTCATCTTCAAACAAATTTGAGATTACTAATTGTTTTTATAATATTCTGGAAGAACTTTTAAAAGAAGATCCTTCACCCTGGTTATGGTCACATAATCGCTGGAAATATAACAAAGTTGATTTTGTAAAATAAGGGAACTTCTAATAATTCCTTTCTTTCAAGAAACAAGGATAATGAATAAGATGCCTGCCTAGC
>JAOZKQ010000187.1 GCA_029935275.1 Bacteroidales bacterium
CTAATGGAATAAGGGAATTTAATACTTCTTTGGCATCTCCATGTATTTCCATGTCGATTGCAACATTTTTATTTAGTTCAGCTGCATCAATTTCAATATGGATTATACTTGCTTTTACTGCATACTTGTCCAGGCGTCCGGTTACGCGGTCGTCAAAGCGCATACCAATGGCAATGATTAAGTCGGCTTCATTTGTTCTTAAGTTAGGACCATAATTTCCATGCATACCCAACAAGCCAACAAATAGCGGATGTGCAGAAGGAAAACTTGAAAGGCCAAGTAAGGTAGAGGCGACCGGGATATTTGCTTTTTCTGCAAGTTCTATTAGTTCCTTTTCTGCTTTCGAAAGCAGTACCCCATGACCCGTGAGTATCATAGGCTTTCGGGAATGATTAATAAGAATTGCAGCTGATTTAATGCTATCCATATCAATGGTAACTATAGGATTGTAGCTACGAATAAAGCTGCACTTCTTGTATTTAAAATCAATTGTCTGGAGTTGTGCATCTTTAGTGATATCAATCAATACCGGTCCGGGACGTCCTGTTTGGGCAATGTAAAATGCTTTTGCAAGAATTTCAGGGATCTCTTCGGCGGTTTTCACCTGATAGTTCCATTTTACAACAGGCATAGAAATACCAATGATATCTGTCTCCTGGAAAGCATCCGTACCTATAAGGTTTGAAACTACCTGGGCTGTAATAAATACCATTGGGATGGAATCCAGTTTTGCATTGGCAATTCCGGTAACCAGATTGGTGGCTCCCGGTCCCGAAGTTGCAAAGCACACAGCAGGTTTATCCTGAACCATAGCATAAGCCTGAGCTGCGTGGGCTGCCCCCTGTTCATGGCGTGTTAAAATGTGGGTTAGTTTGTCTTCCACATTCATTAGCTCATCATAAATAGGCATAATAGCCCCACCCGGGTAACCAAAGATGGTATCAACACCTTCTTCAATCAATATTTTTAAAAGTGCTTTGGCACCATTAATTTTTTCTGACTTTTGTTCTTTTACCTTATCATCCTTTTTTGTCTTTGTTGCCATGGTTGGTTGATAGTGTTTAGTTATATTTCGATTTAACAAGCCACCTTCAAATTTGGTGGAAATTTATAATTATATTATCCTTATAGCACCTTTATCAGCGGAACTAACCAACTGTGCATAAGCTTTTAGAGCTTTGGATATTTTCCTGTCTCTATTTTCTGGTTTATAAGCATCGTTTCCTTTGTTTTCCATTGCCTTTTTCCTGTTGGCCAGTTCCTGATTACTTAAAATAACATCTATTCTTCTTTTAAGTATGTCAATTTCAATTGGGTCACCGTCTTCAAGTAGAGCCAGTGCACCACCAGCTGCAGCTTCGGGTGAGATATGGCCAATTGATAAACCGGAGGTGCCACCAGAGAACCTTCCATCTGTAATAAGGGCACATTTTTTGTCCAGTCTTTTTGATTTAATGTAGGAAGTGGGATATAACATTTCCTGCATACCTGGTCCGCCCTTCGGCCCTTCATATCGAATGACCACAATATCCCCTTCTGTTACTTCACCATTTAAAATACCCTTAATTGAGGCATCCTGTGACTCGTATATTTTTGCTTTTCCCCGGAAGGAGAATACAGAAGTATCAACACCTGCAGTTTTTACAATACAGCCATCTTTAGCTATATTTCCATAAAGTACAGCTAAGCCGCCATCTTTATTATAGGCATTTTCATAGTTACGAATACATCCTTTAACTCTGTCTGTATCCAGGGTTTTGTAGTGACTGTTCTGAGAACCCATTTCAAGGCTATTGACCAGTCCGGGAGCACTTGAGTATATTTCTTTTGCTTCATCGCGTACTGAGTCTCCTGCTATTACGTTCTTTTTTATAGCTTCTTTCAAATTTGGAGAGTCAATCCTGTTAACACTGGTGTCAAGTAATTTGATTTTGTCAAGTTCTTCCATTATTGACAAAACACCACCTGCCCTGTTAACATCCTGTATATGAAAATGTGAACTGGGAGAAACTTTGCAGAGGGTAGGTACTTTTCTCGACAAGTCGTTAATATCTTCCATTTTAAAATCCACTTCAGCTTCATTGGCAACAGCAAGTAGGTGTAATACTGTATTAGTTGAACCTCCCATGGCAATGTCAACAGTCATTGCATTTAAAAAGGCTTCCTTCGTAGCTATTGATCTGGGTAAAACAGAAGTGTCACCTTCATTATAATAACGATTTGTAAGATCCACGATTAATCGGGATGCTTTTTCAAAAAGGGATAAACGATTTTTGTGGGTTGCTACGATTGTGCCGTTGCCCGGAAGTGACATGCCAAGGGCCTCTGTAAGGCAATTCATTGAGTTAGCAGTAAACATTCCTGAGCAGGAACCGCAGGTAGGACAGGCTGATTGCTCAATTTTTTTAAGATAACTATCACTTACAGAATCATCAACTGCCAATACCATGGCATCTACAAGGTCAAGCTGCTTATCATCCAGGTTGCCCGCTTCCATTGGCCCGCCAGAAACAAAAACAGTAGGAATATTAAGACGCATTGAGGCCATTAACATTCCGGGTGTGATCTTGTCGCAATTACTAATACAGACCATGGCATCTACCATGTGTGCATTACAAACATATTCTACACTGTCGGCGATCAGGTCACGTGAAGGAAGTGAATAAAGCATACCATCATGTCCCATGGCAATACCATCATCAATTGCAATGGTGTTAAACTCGGCAGCAAAATATCCTTGTTTTTCAATAATGCTTTTTACAAGCTGACCTATTTTATGCAGATGGACATGTCCTGGAACAAATTGGGAAAAAGAATTAACCACGGCAATAACCGGTCTGCTGAAATGTTCTTCTTTCATTCCATTTGCTCTCCAGAGACTTCTTGCACCGGCCATGTTTCTTCCCTGGGTTGTAGTTGAACTACGTAATGGTATTTTCATTTTTAAAATGTGTCAGTTACCATATGTAAAAAAAGCTTTCCGTTTTGTCGGAAAGCTTTATGTCTTCATTTAAGCATTATACTTCCGGCTTCATCTCATATGAATGTGAAGGAGAATAAAATGTAGTAAAATGGATAAATATACTTTGTTCATCAATATCTGATTTTGAGCCCGTAAAAGTAAATATATTTTTTTCTTTAAAAAATAAATTAGAAGATTTTTATTCTATAGGTTTATTTCCAACGGGCCAAAGTGTTTTTTTTTCAACTACCCCCGTTCTGATCAACTCGTTATTTCCCTGTTTCATAATGACCTTATATGTACCTGGATCATAGTCTTTTGTTGGCCAAACTAATTTGTGGATACCAGCAGATAAACTTCCTTCGAGTTGTTTAATAAGTTTATTCCCGGAATTGTAAATTTCAAATAATATTGGGACAAAAGCATCTTTTTTTAAATAATACCATAGTTGAAGACCATTTTCTTCGTTTGAAGTGAAATAATTTCTGTCACCCATTAATTGAGAATTGCCCCATTCAGCCTGTTGGGAATAATTCATGGAAGGTTGAGCTGATATGCTGAAAAAATACAGATCTTTAGCCTGTATCTCTTCTGTAAACTCTTCCAGAGGAGCTATGTGGGTTACAAATACACCACGCCCGTATGTTCCTGCAATCAAATCTTTTTTCTTTAGCTGTATTTTCAGGTCTTTTACCGGTACAGCTGGCATATTGTTTTTTAATGGAATCCATGTTTCACCTTTATTAAGAGAGAAATACACTCCAATGTCATTACCAACAAAAAGCAAGTCAGGATTTTCCGGATCCTCCCTGATAACAGAAATAGCTTGGTTGGGCAGATTGGATGCTATATTTTTCCATGTTTCCCCAAAATCAGTACTTACAAAAAGGTAAGGATGGAAATCATCCTGCCTGTATCCTGATTTAGCAAGATAAGCAGTTCCCGGATAGTGAGAGGAAGCAATGATCCTGCTTGCCCATAAATCCTTTGGGCCTCCTTCCCTGGCTATATTCTCAGTAAATTCCTTCCAGCTTTGACCCTCATCACGTGTCAGGTGAACCTTCCCATCATCAGTTCCTACCCAAATCACTCCGGGATTAAGTGGAGATTCTGCAATAGTGGTTATGGTACAAAACATCATATGTCCCTTACCGGCAATTTTTAATGAATCATTTGTGGTCAGATCCGGGCTGAGTTCCTCCCAGCTATCACCCTGGTTTTTAGATCGAAGGAGCATTTGCGCTCCGGCATAAATCGTATTTGGCTGATGGGTTGATACTTCCAGAGGAGTATTCCAGGTAAACCGGTAAGCTGGCTTTCCCTTTTCTGCAATTGGCATAATGTCAGACCATTCGCCCGTTTTCTGATTGATCCTGTGGTGGCTGCCAAACTGAGTGGTACAATAGAACCAGCTATTGTTAAAAGGGTCCACCCTGCCATACATACCATCCCATTTTCCAACCAGTGACCAATCTCCCGGCCCGATCTGTCCAGACCAGCCACTGGAAGGAGCTTTCCATATTTCATGATCCTGGAGTCCCATATATATATTATAGGGTTCTTCCTTATCGGTTTCTATATTATACACTTCACCCAGAGGAAGGTTGTTAAGATGATCAGTGGTTATGCCCCCGTCCCATGTAACATACACTCCTCCATCACTTCCAATGATCATATGCCGGGAGTCATTTTTGTCGATCCAAAATGTACGGACGTCACCAAACATTTTGAGGAACCGATGGCTGGGTGGCCAATTTGTATCATACCAGCTTTTTCCTTTATCGATGGAAGTATTCATATGAATACTGTTAATGAATAAATTATT
>JAOZKQ010000673.1 GCA_029935275.1 Bacteroidales bacterium
CGATAGTGAAGTTACTGTTTATACCGATTCAAAATATGTAGCCGATGCTGTTGAAAAAGGCTGGGTTTTTGGCTGGGAAAGAAAAAAATTCAAGAAGAAGAAGAACCCTGATTTGTGGATACGCTTTTTAAAGATTTATAGAAAGCATAAAGTGAAGTTCATCTGGGTAAAGGGCCATGCGAATATTCCGGAAAATGAGCGCTGTGATGAATTAGCTGTAGTGGCATCCAAACAGCCAGTTTTACAAATAGATACCGGATATCAAAAGGATTCCCCTGAGATATTTTAACATTCCTAACCATCCAAATATTTTATCATGACACAATCACAATGGGAAGTTTTAGTAAAAATAGTAAATGGCAAAGAGCTTAAAAACCCTCAAACTGCATTCATAATTGACAGCCCATGGCTACCCGGATGGTCAGGGATTTCAACACTCGACTATTATACCAGTGATGATGCCTGGTTTAAAGCGAATATGAAAGCTATAGAAACTTTTCCGGAAACTATTTTTATTCCAGGTTTCTGGTCAGAATATGGAATGTGTACTGAACCTTCTGCTTTTGGATCAAAGTTGATATGGGCCCCCGATAATCTGCCACATGCAGATAAAATAATTCGTGAAACAAGCGATGTATTATCCATTAAAAAGCCCAATGTCAGAACAGATGGTTTGCTTCCATTTATGATCAACCGGCTTGCCCGAAATCAGCAAAGAATAGAAGATGCCGGACATAAAATTCGCTTTGCAATATCAAGGGGGCCATTAAATATTGCTTCCTTTCTTATGGGTACAACGGAATTTATGATGGCCATTATTACAGACAGGGAAGAGATGCACACTTTCCTACGAACCATCACCGATTTTATCCTCGACTGGATATCTTTACAAAAAGAAATGTTTAAAGATATTGACGGTATCCTGATTCTTGATGATATTGTAGGTTTTATAGGTGAAGACGACTTTAAAGAGCTGGCCCTTCCCTACCTGAAAGAGATCTTTAATCATTATGAAACAAGTATCAGGCTCTTTCATAACGATGCCCCGGGCCTGGTTTGTGCACCCTTTTTAAAAGAGGCAGGGGTAAATCTTTTTAACTTTGGTTTTGAACATCCCATGGCTGAAATGAAGGAACTGGTTGGAAAAACAGTATCCTTACTTGGGAACATTCCTCCGAGAGATATTCTTGCCCAGGGAACTATTGATGAAGTCCGGCAAAGTGCTCATGATATGATGAATTCAGTAAAAGACAAATCAGGGATAATCTGGTCATGTGGAGGGGGAATGCCCCAGGATGTTTCCACAGAAAATATTAAAGCATTTATTCAG
>JAOZKQ010000674.1 GCA_029935275.1 Bacteroidales bacterium
GATAAGGATCCATGGTTCACACCAATTCGCATAGCTGTTCCGTACTCTTTGCAAATATTAATCAGGGGAACAAGTTTCTTCCGTATGCTATCCATTCCCGTATCAAAAGCTGCAGGGACAAAATTACCCGGGTTAATCCGGATTTTTTCCACTATCCGGGCTGCAGTTTCCGCTACTTTTGGATTAAAATGCACATCTGCCACTAATGGGGTATCATAAGCTCTTTTTATTAAACCCGACTTAATATTTGCCAGATTCTCCGCTTCTTTGGTATTAATAGCTGTTAGTCGTACCAGGTCCGCCCCATTTTCAATAATGCGAATGCATTGTGCTATAGACCCTTCAGTATCCATTGTTGAGGTGTTTGTCATGGATTGGATACTTACCGGATGTCCTGCACCGATTTTTACTTTTCCAATCATTACCTCTCTGGTCAATAACCGTGATGGATTAAAAGGATCCTGGCAATATATATTTTTGTCGGTATATTTCGACATGAACAGATAATGAATTAAATTTGTTAGATAATTTGCACAAAGATAATTTATTACTTTGACACCTCACTTTTTATAAACCTACATTTATTTTTTAAGCTATGAGCCGATTAATTATTTCCCTGATGCTAATTGCTATTATTACATCTTGTTCTCAAAAGCAAAATGAAATGCCTGATAATGTTTTGGATGTACTTGTATTATCTGGAACAAACCGATCTGAACTTGAAAAAGTTATTGATAAATATCAATCCAAAGAAGATGTTCTAAAACTCAAAGCAGCGTATTTTCTGATTGGGAATATGAAAGACAAGGGCTATGCAGAGTTTGAAGTTTCAGATGCAGATAATGAAATAATCGGATTTCGTGCTCTGGACTATGCCAATTATAACGGGATGACCCGGGCATGGGATTCTATTGTTAAGGTTCGGGGAAAGCTGCACCAGCAAAGAATAAAATGGGTACCGGATTATGAGCTTATTTCTTCAGAATACCTGATAAATAATATTAATCAGGCTTTTAATGTTTGGGAAAATAATCCCTGGACAGAATTCCTGAGCTTTGATCAGTTTTGTGAGTATATTCTTCCTTACAGGAGCACTAATGAGCCTATGGAAGACTGGAGGGGGCACTTTGAAGAAAAATACACCTGGATGAAGGATTCAATACAAAATGTTGGTGATCCGGTAGAAGCTTGTGCCTGGATCAATAGTGATATTAAATCCTGGTTTACTTTTGATCCCCGGTTTTATGAGCATGCTACTGATCTTGGCCTTACGGATATGGTTGAAGGGAAAATGGGTAGATGTGAGGATATGACCAACCTGGCCA
>JAOZKQ010000188.1 GCA_029935275.1 Bacteroidales bacterium
AGACTCTTAATAAAACAATATGCTTCCTGTCCTCACTAAATACCTGAATTTTAAAACTGCCTTTTACTTCCTTTCTGTAGTTCTCTTCATTATTTTGCCTTTGTTTAGTTTAGATGCAGGAATCTCAGGCGATGAAAAAGTTCATTATGACCAGTCCCTGAAAGTTTATAATTATTACAAATCTTTTGGAAAAGATAAGTCTGCCTTAGATACCCCCCAAAGCCACCTGAAATATTACGGACAGTCCTTTGATAATATCACAACAATTATTATTAACTGGTTTAATATTAATAATATATACCAATTTCGCCATATATCAAATACCCTTGCCGGTTGGCTTACCATTTTCATTGCAGGTCTTATGGCTGTATTTCTGGGTGGTTACCGGGCAGGTTTTCTGACAATGCTCCTCTTACTTATTTCACCCAGGTTTCTCGGACATTCCTGGAATAACCTGAAAGATATTCCATTTGCTCTTGGGTATATAGCCTCCATGTATTTTATTTTCCGATTTCTCAAAAACCTAAGAAAACCAGGGCTAAAAACTATTTGTTTGTTAATAATAAGCTTAGCTTTTGCAATCAGCATACGGATTAGTGGTGTTCTACTTGTTTTTTATTTTCTTCTTTTCCTGGTATTATACCTGGTAAGTGAAAATCTAAGTGGGAATCAACAAATAGAAAAGAAGTACTTAAGCAAATTAACAATACTTGTTCCGGGAATTATTTTAGCTGCCTGGTTGGGAGGATTATTGCTCTGGCCCTTCGGTTTAGAAAGTCCTGTAAAAAATTCCTGGATATCATACAAAGCAATGGCAGAGTTCCCCACTACCCTAAGGCAGATTTTCGAAGGAAGAGTTTATTGGTCCGATCAATTTCCATGGTATTACCTGTTGAAATATATGCTGATCTCGATCCCTGCAATTATAATAGCAGGATTACTCATGTTCTTTGCTTTTTCCATGAAAATTATGACCAGTAATAAATGGATCTATATTTTCTTTCTAATTATAGCAATCTTTTTTCCACTTGCATTTATCATCCTGAAAAGTTCGAATGTTTATGGAGCCTGGCGGCACGTAATATTCATTTATCCACCTATGGTAATCCTTTCAGCTCTTGGATTCAATTACATCCTTGAAACTTATAAAAAAAGCTTATTTCAATTATTTTTTCTTTTGATTATCCTTGTACTATGCATTCACCCGGTAAAATTTATTCTGAAAAATCATCCTTACGAATACCTATATTTCAATGAAATAACCGGAGGCCTTAAAGGGGCTTACGGAAATTATGAAACCGATTATTATTTCCATTCAATCAGAGAAGCTTCTGAATGGCTAATTAATTATATAGATGAAAATAAACTTGATGATAAAAGACTAGTGATTGCTATGAACTTTCCTGAATCATGGTTTTTCAGAAATAGAGATGAACTGATATCAACGCAATTCATTAACTATTATTACAGGACAAATTTTTATTGGGATTTTGCAATTATTGCCAATGAATACCTGAGTCCATTTCAATTAATGCAAGGAATTTGGCCACCAGAAAACACTATACATACCATTCAGGCTGAAGGCATACCAATATGTGCCATTCTTAAAAGAAAAACAAAAGATGACTACCTTGGCTTTATAGAATTGAGCCAGGGAAATTACAAACAAGCCAAAACACTATTAAGAAAATCACTGGATGAGTCAAACAACAATGAAGCAGCACTTATAAACCTTGCTGAAACATACATAATATCAGAGAGCTACGATTCGGCAAAAATATATCTTAATAAATGTCTCAAAATATATCCAGATTATGAAGTTGCCCTCAACCAGATGGCAATAGTTGCTCAAAAAGAAAGTGATTTTAAAGAAGCTGAAAAAATATTCATTAAAAATCTAAACAATAATAATAAGTACTTTCCTTCCTATATTGGCCTGGCAGAATTATATTTTGAAACCAACCAGGCAGAATCGGCAATTAAGTATCTAAGCAGCTGCCTTAAAATCAATCCACGTTACAAACCGGCACTAATAATGCTGGGCAACTACTATAAACAATCCGGACAAACGAAAAAAGCAATGAAATATCTTAATTTCGCAAAAAAACTATAAAAGTTCAGGAAATTTACGGATATTTGCAAAAATTATTAAAAATTTATTATAAAATTATTAAAAATGAAAAATCTGATTTATACAATCATAATTAGCCTTTTTATGAGTATTGGCTCAATAAGCGTAAAAGCAAATACCACGGATGCTATTCAGGATACAGTTCAAACCGATATGGGAGCTCTTATGGCAGATGATTCAGTTTCTGTTGATAATATGGACCCAACATTTTATTCCCCCATTGAAGATGAGGGAACAAACACAGAAGGACCAGAAAATTCATCTCTTTACATTTACATCTTGCTCGGAGTTGTAGTATTAGGTGGTGGTTATTTCTTTTATTCCCGCTCAAAGAAGAAATAAGCACAAACTATTATTATTCAAGCTTTTACAAAAACATAGATTCTGGATTTTTTTCAGGAGTAAATAATTAATTCAATTTTTTCAGAATATATTTCCGAAAATACGAATATATTAATTTATGGCACGGTATTTGTTCTATATTATTTAGAAACGCAGAAATGCAGTTTTTTCATAGTTAGGTTAAATTTTAGGGTTAATTTAGGGTAAAAGGATGGGTGGTTCCATCCTTTTTTTTGCTTCAAAAACCAGTGTCAAGTCAACTATATATTGTCGCAATAGTTGTACCCTTCTCCCACAGGGATCCTAATGGGAGACAGGCTCAGAGTGACGTTTTGGTGTCATGCTGAGCTTGTCGAAGTTTGACATTATAAGATTGATCTAACACTAGTTTCTATTTTCCAGCTTAGCCCGCCTTATAAGCTTCACTGAGCACTTCGTAGTTCATGAAAAAACATATTGCAATGCATGAAACATAACGAAGTGGAGCTCGATGAAATCAAAGTGTAATGGACAGGATACAAAGCGGAAACCGACAATCGGGAACTCACGAAGTAAACCCCGGTTTAGAGACACCCTAATCTGTTAGTGGAACTTAGTCGCAGAAAATTCGTGAACCAAAGACCAAAGGGATGAGCTCAGCATAGCTAATTTTCCGGGTTAATTATATTCCCCATTTTACCTAAAACTGTCCACTAAGTACTACATAAAAAAATAATTAATTTTTTGGCACGGTATTTGTTCTATATTATTTAGAAACGCAGAAATGCAGTTTTTTCATAGTTAGGTTAAATTTTAGGGTTAATTAGGGTAAAAAGGATGGGTGGTGCCATCCTTTTTTTTGTGGCTTTAAGTGTTTTATGACGGAAAGGAATCTTATTCCTTGTATCCAGCAAAACAAAAATAAACTTCCTGGCTTTTATTATTTTATTCTTTCCTGTCTCATTCCAAACCTATAAATTAAAATTCACACCAATCATAATCCTAGGCATAAACTTTGGCTGGTTTATTGCGTTGTCAGCATCCTTATAAGTAAAAGGAGTATCTTCATTTTGATTATCGTTTCTAGGATTTACATTAACGTTATCAGGACTATAGGCAGTATCATGGCCTTTTAGAGTACTTGGGAAATAATAATCAAGCCCCGCAGAAACAACCAGGTCAAGATTCCTTGTCATTTTAAAATGGTTCTCTAATCCTCCTCCTATTCCCCACTGGCTGGAGCTTACATCAAAGTCTTCATTTCCACCTATAAATTTAAAATTCCCTTTGAATGTGGAAAACCTGGGACCAAAAACAATATAAGAATGATTTATTCCAAAAATCGATTTAGGCAATAAAAAATCAAGTCTTAAATCAAACGACCCTCCTTTCTTTTCAGGCACTCCATTAGTAGCATTATTTATAAAGATACGGCGGGCATCAGCCGCATTACCAGGATCTAAAAAAGTGTAACCAACACCAAACCGAAGTTCAAATGGAAATTCATCCGCAAAATCTCTAATTGTAAAATTACCCTGGATTCCATACCCTCTGTTATATCCGGTAATTATTCCAGCAGAAATATTAGATGGACCGCCTGCTGTTTCCTGTGCATAAGACAAAGAATTAAAAGTCATTATGAAAACAATAACTGCTATAAATAGTATTTTTACTTTCATCCCTTTGAAGATTAATTTAAGTCTGCTTTATGTAGCAAATTGTTTCTATAACGTATAACTATAAAAAAAATTCCTAACTTAATTGATACGTACTATCAAATAATAAGTTCTGAAGTAATATAGAAATAAGAACCAATCTGAAATACAAGACTTAGTCTCAGCATTAAGATTTAAAGATTACTGTTGCTTTTGAGCCTAAAAAGATGTAAGAATATTTAGGTAAATAGTTTCGTAAATAACTATCATTCTAGTTTCTTCAATAACACATCTATCTTCTCATTCTTTAAAATCACCAAACCCAATCTCTCATCAGAGACACCATCCACCATTTTAAAGCTAAACCTGGGTTTCCCATCAATTATTGACGATTCAAACGATTTAAAAAACACATTAGGCTGTTTTTGAATTTCTTTTTCCAACTCCAGAAGATGGGAGGAAAGAATAAAAACACTGGAATTCCATTGTACAAGCCCCTCAATTACCAAAAGAGAACCATCATAAGCATCTTTCACGTTGGTTCCTTTAAAAAGCTCATCAAAAATCATAAACGAACGCCTGGATTGTCTCAGGATTTCAGCAGCTTTCTTTACCCGCAATACCTCAGAGTAAAAATAGCTATA
>JAOZKQ010000189.1 GCA_029935275.1 Bacteroidales bacterium
AGCTTTATGAAGGCACTCATTAAGCTACTTTTCTTATTCTTGTCTTTTATTCTTATGAATTGTCAAAATAAAAATGATGTGTTTAATACTAATAAGAAAATAGGTAGAAGAATTATCCTGAATAATTGCGTATTGCTACCTATTGATGAAAACTTTAGTTTTGATTCATTAATGGCAATTAATTCTATTAAGTTGATTCACTTTTTTAATGGTGACTGCCCCATTTGTATCGCCGAACTTGGAGTATTAGATGAAGCTCTAAATAGAGAAAGCCACCATCGTATATTTCCACATTTATACATCTTTTCTTCAAGTTTTATGGATCAATCTATATTTAATATCGCAAAATTCAAATACAAAGGGTATGTTTTTTATGACAGTAATGGTTCGTTATTAAAGAATAATATTTTCTTAGGTATGAGGGAGTCAAATACTTGCATATTGAATGCAGAAAACGAGATAGTCTTTATTGGAAATCCGATACTTAACAAACAATCACAAAGTGCTTTCTTTCACCATCTTAAGAGTATTATTCCAATTAGTAATTAAGAATAAATCACTTAAATTAAGAAAACAGTATGAATATCTGTAGTAGAACCATTAACAATAGAAAACAGAAAGAAATAAAAAATGAAAGGGAAAACTCACATAAAGCTGTTACCACACACATTTAGGCTCCAGTTCTGGTAGCTCCCCCTTCGGGAGCAAAGATAAAAAAATACTATAAAAAAATCAAATAACAAAATTTATCAATTAAAAAATCAAAGATATGAGAAAATTAAGTTTCAGTAAAAAAAGCATAATTATTGGTATATTCACTATCATTTTTGGAGTTACTTATTATTCATTTGATTTGTCAAAAAAAGAGAATTCCTTAAAAATAATTTACAATGAAGCCTCTGCTTATGTTCCAGTTAACTACACAGCTTGGAATGGTGTAAATGGGGGTGGTCAATATGCATTAGCTTTACATGAAAAACCTTCGTGTAATACTGATTTTTTTGTTTATTATTGGCAAGATGGTGAGTGTACTCAATAATACTTTTCCTTCTCAAGTATTTTATTGACAACCCTACATTTTTGTAATCTACATTAGTAATTTTGTTGCAGATTAAAAAAGATGACTAAAATTAAATGAAACCTACATCCTTAAGTGAACATAACGTTTTTGCCCAGAATGATAAGATATGCATATAGCTTTATTAGCTAAAGGATGAAGGTTTCATAATTAATCATTAAAAGTAGTATTGTAGGTATCCGCATAGCAAAAAAAGTGATGAAAGTATGGGTACCTTAAAGATAAATATTAGTATTTGCAAATGCCACTTACTAGGTTTTTTTACATATATAAACATCAACCTGTAATAACAATAACCAAACATAAAATATATGAAAATAAGGCGATTATATAAAATCCGGACTGGTATTAAAGGATTTTTAATCATTTCAATGATAGTAATAGTATCATGTACCCTTCAGCCTGAAGAAAGAATACTTCAACCTTCTTTTGATAAAATTCTCCATGGGGAATTACTGAATATAAAAGCTGATTGTATTAATCAACTTCGAATTTACGATACGGTTTTATTGTGTGTGATGAATGAAAGATGTAGTGAAAAAGCCATTCATTTGTACTCATTAAATAGTTTAGAATTACTGGTAGAATTTGGCAGGAAAGGGAATGGTCCGGAAGAATTTAATCTCCCAATGCTTATGCCTTCCGGGAGTTATCCTGATGGGGTATCAGATAGCTTATTCTTTTGGATACAAGACATAAATCACAAGCGCTTGAAACTATTCCGCTTACCTGATGTATTGAAAGGCAATTACCTGCCTTTTAAAACACTATTTATTGAACCTGCTTTACTGGATGGTTATGATCTAAACTTTATTTCAAAGAATAAAGTTATAGGAGAAGATCATCAAATGGGAAAGGGCCTGTTTTTTACCTATGACCTTGAATCCGAAGATAAAATATGGATAGACTATTTTCCTGAACCGCAATATACATTTATGCCAAAAAAGAAAATTCCATTAATATATGCAGTAAGGATTGGGTACAATAAAGCCTTGCAATCAACAGTTATTGCCTATCGTTTTTTTAACAGACTGGGTTTTTATGATAAATCAAACCGACTTATCTCAAACATAGTTATTGGTGACCCTGTAACTCAAGATTTCTCGCAAAAATCCCTATATTTTGTGCCCGAAAATGTTAAAACATATTTTTTTGGTTTATATGTGATGCCAAAATATATATACGCATTAATGCATGATGCTACACAACAGCAAACTATAGAAAATCCTGATTCGGTAAAAACAAAAGTCGTCATACTTGATTGGGACGGAAAACTTATTAGTGCTTTCCGCCTGGACCGCTTTATCATTAGTTTTACCATTGATGAAAAAAATCAATGTTTATATGGTGTTTCAAATACAAAGGATGGTTTTAGCAAGGTTTACAAGTACAAATATAGCCTTTAGATTATGTAATTGTCTATTCTCTGTCAAATTATTAACAATACAAACTCAGCCGCATAAAATGAATAAATCAATATTGATAATATCTATTATTATTTCGTTCATATGTTTTTTATCAAAAAGCTTAATAGCTCAGAAAGAAACTTCAAAACAACTTACTCCAACTGAAATAGTACAAATGGCTATATCTCAAACCCAGGCGAAATATTGCAAAGATACCCTACTTCTGAAAATGCTGGCTAATCATTATACCTCGGTTAATGGCCATATTGTTCATGAATTTGAAGAGTATTTTGGAATGTACCCAATGGGCAGGTCATACGAAAATTCCTATATGGATTTTAATTCACGTAAATATCATTGGTTTTATAAATTGGTTAATAAAACTGAAGTTGTTAGGGGTATTCATTATTCAGGAGGTATGGCTACAGTTGTAGATTATTTTACAACAAATCTTCATGCAAATATTTCTAAGCAGCAGCAGATCTCCTCATCATTTAAGATAAAACGCGATTTTTTAACAGACTTTTCTAATTATTTCTATGTTATTAATGATAGCATTAAGAAGGAAGGAAATGAGCTATTAATAATTGACTTTAAACCCATAAAGCCTGGTTCCAAATGGCATGGTAGGTTTTATATAGATAATATTGAAAGTGTAATTTTAAAATGTGAAGGAACAGCTTCAGGGGAAGGTGAGGATGATAATACCATCAAAGAAAAATTTACTTGCGAATATGAGGTCAAGGCAGGTGTGGTTTATCCAAAAAGGGGCTATTCTTCATTTGGTTCAGTAAGAAATAAATCTGCCTTAATAAAATCACCTGATATTAGAGAATATGAATTTTATAGTGCCTGGCTCATAGTGGATATAATTTCTATAAACCAAGAAAAAATGCACTTAATAGTTGATTACAAACATTTCGAGGATGAATATGATTCAGAAAAAATAGAAATAAAGGTTGCAGAACATTTTTCTAACAATACAGCTTTTAAAAAACAGGCACAGCATTATCAAAATAAATATAAGATACAAAAAAACAGATAACAGGTGAATCTTACACTCATTGCAAATATGCTTAGAATAATGCAAAAACTTACAGTTGTTTTCTATACTGTTATGTGTTTATATAGTTGTCAGAATAACCATCTTAGTAATGTTTACACTAACTTCATGCAAAGTAACGAAGATATTATTCATCAAAAATTAGTTTTAGAAACCTCAAATTTAGTCCAGGTAAAGTACAATCAAAAAACTTCAAGCCAAAATCAAAATAAAGTAATTATTCTTATAAATACAGAATGCTCATTTTGTATTAAGGAAGTGAAGGCATGGGATGCCCTTATTGAAAATGATCATTTTTTTAGGAAAATGCAGGTTATTTTCATTGCAGATGGAAAACAAACCGATTATTTCACCTATGTGGTTAATTCATGCAAATCCAATTTTGAAGTTTATATTGATTCTTTAAAACATTTCACAGATAAGAACAAACTTAATGCTTACCCTAATGAAACCTTTTTATTAAACCCGGTAAATGAAATAATATTGATTGGAACTCCTTTGTACAACCCTCAAATCAAGCAATTATATAGATATTTATATCATTGCCAAAACAATAAAAAATTTATAAAAGATAAAATTATTATACAAACAAGTTACTTGCATAAAATTTGAGCAGATGAGAACACTATTAATAATCCTGCCTCTTCTAATTGCCTGTTTTACAAAAGGGTTTGCCCAGGTACAAATAGAATACCAAATGGCCGATTTTAGTAAAACAATTTCCCTAAAAGGAGAAAAAGTAGAAACAGATATGTTGGGTAATCCTGAGGATATGTATTTAATAGATTCGTTACTGATTATCAAAAACAGAAATGTTGTTGATTTTTGTTATGATATAATCAATGTGAATAATGGTAATTTGGTTAATAAATTTGGCAGAAAGGGACGTGGCCCTGGTGAAATTGTCTATCCTAGGTTTTTTCAATATGATTCAGAATATCAGCGACTTTATATATATGACCAGGCGGCACGTATGATGAAAATCTATTCTCTTAAAGCTATATTGGCTAATCAAAAGAACTATTTCGTGAAAAGTTTTACTATTGATTCGGTATTGATTGAAACACCGGTTTTAATGGCAGATAATCATTTTTTATGCACATTATTTGGAGACAGGGAAGGTAAGCGGTTTTGTAAAATTGATATAAATGGAAATTTTGAGGGCAAATTTGGAAGTTTCCCGGATATTGGAAAAGAATATCC
>JAOZKQ010000190.1 GCA_029935275.1 Bacteroidales bacterium
TTAATGTTAGTTTGGAAACTGATGTACTGGGCCTTGAAGAGGTTATTGTAACCGGTCTGGGTATATCAAGGCAAAAGAAAGCCCTTGGCTATGCTGTACAGGATGTTGATGGCGAAGAACTGGAAAAAGCCCGTGAGCAAAACGTGGTAAATTCCCTGCAGGGGAAAATGGCCGGTGTTCAGATTACAGGCTCTTCCGGAAACGTAAGTTCCAGCTCAAGGATCATAGTAAGGGGTATGAGTACCCTAAAAGGAAATAACCAGCCTCTTTTTGTTGTGGATGGTGTTCCTATTATTAATTCATATGGTGATGCGGGGGCGTATAGTGGAACTGACTATGGTAACTCTGCTATGGACATTAACCCTTCAGATATTGAGAATATAAGTATTCTGAAAGGTGCCAATGCTGCTGCTCTTTATGGCTCAAGGGCTGTAAACGGGGTTGTGCTTATTACAACTAAAACTGGTAAGCTTAGGTCTGGTTCTAAAAAAGGACTGGGTGTTAGCTTCGAAACCAACTGGCAGTGGAGCAATCCGCTTAAACTTCCAAATTACCAGGACAAATATGGTCAGGGTTATGGTGGTAAATTTGCATATTATGATGGTGCCTGGGGCGGTATTAACGACGGAATTGACGAAAGCTGGGGCCCTGCCCTTGACTATGTTGTTCAATCGGAAGACCTTGTGCCAGATAGTGAAGGTAATCCTGGAAGACTGGAATGGGCCGTTGATGAGGGATATCCTCAGACTGCCGGACAGATTTTATCACTTCCACAGTTTGACAGTCCTTACGATGCAGTAAATGATGTAAGAACTCCAACTCCGTTTATATCACATCCTGATAATGTAAAAGATGTTTTTGAAACAGGATTAGCAATAACCAATACCCTTACATTGTTTGGAGCTAATGAAGACGGTGACTTCAGGTTGTCTATTGGTGACCAGAATGTAAAAGGTATGATACCGAATACTGACCTCAGAAAAACAAACATAACATTGGCAGCAGGTTATAACCTGGCCGAAAAGCTCAGGGCCAGTGGATCTGTTTCATATATTCATAATAACAGTGATAACATCATGTCCGCTGGATATACCAGTGCAGGTATCCTCCAGAGTTTGAGCCAGTGGTTCGGACGCCAGGTTGATACCCATGCCCTTAAGGATCGCTGGCAGGAACCCGATCCACAAAATCCTGGTGAAAATTTTAACTGGAACCACAGTTATCATGACAACCCATACTGGACTGTGAATAAGAATACCAACTCACGTACACGGAACAGGGTTTTGGGTAATATGAATTTGAAGTGGGATATTACCAATTATCTTTCCCTTGATGGAATGGCCGGAATTGATTTCTATTCACAGGAGGTTATGGAGGTCCGCGCCAAGGGGTCTCATGACTGGCGCGACGGAAGGTTTAGTAATTACCTGAACACCAGAAGCTCAACCATTGCCAGGGCAAGGCTGAATTTTAATAAAACATTCGGTGATCTTAGCGTAGTTGCACTTCTGGGTGGTGAATACAATGGATATAATTATCACTCCAACAATACATATGTTTCTAAATTGATTATTCCTGATCTGTACGCAGTAAGTAATGCTGCTGCACCGGCTACTACCGGTATGTCAACAACCCAGACCGCACTTCAGAGTGTATATGCTCAGGTTAATCTTGGTTTCAGGAACTGGTTGTTCCTTGACCTGACCGGAAGAAATGACTGGTCTTCAACTTTACCGGTTGATAATAATTCTTACTTCTATCCTTCTGCTTCCTTAGGACTTGTCTTGACAGAGGCCCTGGGTATGCAATCAAATGTTTTATCATTTCTGAAATTAAGGGGTAGTTATGCCGAGGTTGGGGGTACTGCAGGTGCTTATATGCTTAATGGAACATTTGGTGCTGGTAACCCATTTAACGGAAACCCGTCCCTTACCTATACGAATACATTACCTCCTCTTAGCTTATTGCCACAGAGGAAAAAGTCTATAGAGGCAGGTTTGGATATAAAATTCCTGAATAACAGGCTCCGTTTGGATGCTACCTATTATAAGGAAAATACAATTAACCAGATTATTAATCTTGATATTTCAAGAATGTCCGGTTTTAATTCAACCACTATTAATGCCGGTGATATTCAAAACCAGGGTATTGAAATTATACTTGGTGCTACCCCGGTTCAGCAAACTAAATTCAGATGGGACATTATGTTTAACTATGCAAGGAATAGGAACATGGTTAATGAGCTTTACACCAATGAGATAACAGGTGAAGAAATGAATAGTTATGGCCTTTACAATGGTTCCTGGGGAGCATATGTATATGCCCGTAAAGGTGAGCCCTATGGACAAATGTTTGGTCACGATATAGTCCGTGAAAATGCCATCAATCATTATTTAGATGATGATGAAACAGTTCTTGATTATGTCGAATATACAGGTCGCCCTGTAGTAACTACCAGTGGCAGGTACATTAGAACACCTGGTAATACCTTACTTGGCAATGTAATGCCCGACTTTTTTGGTGGCCTGAACAACTCATTTAGTTATGGAAAACTCAGTGCCAGCTTCCTGGTTGACTTTCGCGTAGGTGGTGTTCAATACTCTATAACTGACTGGTTCGGAAATTACGCTGGAGTAATGGAAGTTACCGCAGCTACCAATGCCAATGGCATGAATGTAAGGGATGATGTTGCCGATGGTGGTGGTGTACTTATTGATGACGCTGTCTATGGCTATGTAACCAGCGATGGAACGATTCAATTAACTGATGCAGATGGAAATGATGTGACTACAGGAGTTACGAGTGATACCTATGTTTCAGCATTGACTTACTATGAGGGTGATTACTGGGGCAAGCCCGGCTTATCAGTTTATGATGCCAGTTTTGTGAAGTTACGTGAAGTTGTGCTTGGTTACACATTTACTGATGTTGCACCATGGCTTTCAGCTATTAATGTTTCTCTGGTTGGCCGGAACCTCTGGCTAATACATAGTAACATGCCTCATGTTGACCCTGAAAATGGTCTTTCTGCAGGAAACAATTCAGTAGGTATGAACTCCACACCTACACCTACAGCCAGAACATTTGGTTTTAATCTTAAATTTTCCTTTTAGATAATATATTAATAAGAAATACTTATGAAAATGAAATATTTCACAAAATACAATAAAGTATTCCTGGCTCTGGCACTGGTTCTAATGGTAGGATCATGTACCAAAGATTTCGAGGAAATGAATACAAGCCCTAATTCACCGACGGATGTACCTGCTATTAACATTTTTACAAATGTGCTGGTAAATCATGTTGGTACTGAACTGGGCGGCTGGATACAGCATACCTATCTGGGGCCATGGTCTCAGCAATGGTGCAAGGTTCAGTATATCGATGAAGACAAATATCAGACCCGTGATATGACCGGTTATTCTGAAGGTCGTTATACGGCTGCATTACTGGATTTGCAAATCATTCTTAATAAAACAGAGGAAGATATTGCGAATGAATCAAACGTTGATGTCAATAAAGCCCTTCAGGCTGCTGCCAAGATTACCAGGGTTTGGGTCTTTAGCTATGTTACTGATTTGGTTGGTGATACGCCCTATTCTGAAGCCTTGCAAGGCCTGATGGCGGATGGTATCCTTGCATCCCCCTACGATTCTCAGGAATCTATGTACACTGACTTCTTTAAGGAACTTGAAGAAGCCAATACATTACTGAATAATGTTCCCAATTTTGGTAGTGGTGACGTTATCTATGGTGGTGACCCTGATGCATGGAAAAAACTTGGTAATTCATTGCATTTGAGATTACTAAACCGTGTGGCAGGAACACCCTGGGATTTTACCTATGATATGGTTGGCACCGGTTCACAAACAACCTCTGCAGGCTCTGTTGCTTATTCAGGTGCTGATGCCGGTATTGCTGCAATTTTAGGTGATCCTTCAGGACATCCTGTTATGACTGACAATGCAGATAATGCTCAACTGGATTATCCGGGTTTGCCATACAGGAACCCGATCTACAACACCTTGTTTTCCCGTACTGACCAGGGTATAGCTCAAACAATGGTTGACTTTCTGAATGACAGGAACGATCCCAGGGTTCATATCTATGCCCAGCCAACACCAAATAGTGTTGTTGACGGAACACCAGTTTATACAGGACAACAAAACGGTCGCGCACATGCTTCCGCTGACTTTCCTAATAGTTCACTTCTGGGAACTGCAGTTGTTAAAGATGAGTTTGCCCCTCTTTATATAATGTGTTTAGATGAGCTTGAATTTATTAAGGCTGAGTATTACATGCGTGCAGGTAATGCAGGTTCAGCTCAAACTGCTTATGAAGCTGGTATTGCAGCATCCATGGAGAGGTGGGGTTGTATCGATGGTGCTACAGTTACACCTACCTATTATGATAATGGGATAGTTTCGATGAGTGGTGTTGATCAAACGGTTGATTATGCCGCTTACCAGGCACAGGCAGATGTAGATTTTGCTGCAGCAGCAGATGATGGTGAAAGGTATCAAAGGATTATTGAACAGCGCTGGGCTGCTATGTTTGGCCAGGGTGTTCAGGCCTGGGCCCTTGTTAGAAGGACAGGCTTTCCTGCCAGGGTTTTTGAGTATGAATTGGAAGATACCTTCTATCCCGGCTTAGGTTTACCAATCAGGATTAAATATTCTACAAACGAAGAAATATACAATCCTGTAAACCTTCAGGCTGCAATTGCCAGTCAGAATGTTGAAGCAA
>JAOZKQ010000191.1 GCA_029935275.1 Bacteroidales bacterium
CTTTTCGTATATTTGATCAAGTCTGGTTAAAAACATCACATGAGACCTCTGCTTGTATCTTTTTTCACTTTACTTTTTAATTTCACCCTGTTGTTTTCTCAGGGAGAAAGTTTAGTTAGTGGTTTTGTTTATGAATCAAAGACGGATCTGCCATTAGCCGGTGCCAACGTTTTTATTAATGAGCAAACAGGCGTTACTACTGATAAAGATGGTTACTTTGAAATGTACCTGGCTCGCGGGACTTACAATCTGCATATTCAATTTGTAGGTTACCAGACCATTATAAAAAGAATTAAATTAACAGAAAATGATTCTATTAGTTTAAAGATAAGCCTGGTCCCTTCAATAGAGATGTTACAGGAACTTGTTGTTAGCGCAGAAAAAGCAGAACAAAAATTATCCGAAGTAACTGTTTCCATGTCTTTACTAAAACCAATAAGCCTTATTGAGGACAATACCACCTCACTGGATCAGATACTGAATAAAATGTCGGGAATTAATATTCTTGACGGCCAGCCAAGCATCAGGGGCGGGGGTGGGTACAGCTATGGGGCCGGTAGCAGAGTTCTTGTATTGGTGGATGGATTGCCACTGAAATCGGCAGACGCCGAGCATATTAAATGGAGCTTTCTCCCTCTTGAAACGCTTTCACAGGCCGAAATCATAAAAGGGGCTTCTTCTGTGTTATATGGATCATCTGCTCTAAACGGAATAATAAATCTAAGAACAAAAAATCCTGGCCCGGATCCGGAAACTACTTTTCAGGGATTTGGAGGTTTCTATCTCAAACCACAACGTAAAGAAATCATCTGGTGGGAATCACCACGCTGGTTTGCCGGAGGTTCTTTTTCACATGCCAGAAAAATCAATAAGCTGGATCTTACAGTTGGAGCAAATATTTATCAGGATGCCGGCTACCGGGAAAATGAATATGAAAAACGGGCAAGATTCGATTTAAAACTTAACCAAAGGTCAAAATCATTAAGGGGATTGTCTTATGGCATAAATGCCAGTACTATGTTTCTTAATGAGGAGGATTTTTTCTTGTGGCAAAATGCTGATTCAGGAGCATACCGGCAAAACTTAACCGGCACATCCTGGCTAAATAGTTTCCGGCTATACCTGGACCCGCATATTAGTTACTTTAACCAAAAAGGAGCCAAACACAGCCTTAAAACCAGGTACTTCACCAATACAAATAATTATCCTGACGTTCCTGACAAGAACAATCATTTTGATCAGTTTTTAGGAGAATACAAATTCCAAAAAAAGTTTTCTGAAAACATTAGATGGACAATGGGTGCCTATTTCAATTATTCAAACGTCAGGGCAAATCTTTATGGTAATCACAAAAGAACCGAAGCAGCACTGTTCACTCAGCTAAGCGGAACCCTGGTAAGCAGACTACAATACAACCTGGGTTTTAGATGGGAAAATTACTGGCTAAACGATATTACTGAAACTCCTTATCCTGTATTCAGGGCAGGCCTGAACTACCAGGCACTAGCCCATACTTTTATCAGGCTTTCAGCCGGACAAGGCTATCGTTTCCCTTCTATTGCTGAAAAATTTGCAACCACACAACTTGGCGCATTGAATATTTTTCCAAATCCTGATCTGCAATCAGAGACAGGATGGAGCGCCGAAATTGGAGTAATGCAGGGTTATAAAATAGGTAAATGGACAGGTTTTCTGGATTTTGCCTTCTTCAGGAACGAGTATGTAAATATGATTGAATATACCTTTGGGGCCTACCCTCCAGACTCAGTTCAGATACCAAGCCTTAAGGATATTGGATTCAAAGCTTTGAATGTTGGAAATGCACGAATTACAGGTATAGAAGCTATTATAAATGGGAAAAGAGATTTTGGAAAATTAAAAAGCAATTTTCAAATAGGTTATACCTGGATAAATCCGGTTGATTTAAATATTCAGAAAAATGACAGCACAAATAATATATTAAAATACCGTTTTCGTCACTCCCTGAAAGGGGATGTAAACCTTAGCTGGAAAAGAATATCAACAGGAGCTACGCTTGTTTATAATAGCTTTATGGAACGGGTTGATTCCGTATTTACCGACCCTCTGATTGGAAATCTGATCTTACCGGGTTACCCGGAGTATCGTGATGAACATCAAACCGGATCCCTGATAATTGATTTACGGATATCCTGCCAATTAACTGAAGCAGCACGTCTTTCCTTTATTTTTAAAAACCTGTTTAATGTTGAATACATGGGAAGGCCGGGAGACATCCTCCCACACAGTAGCATTACCCTGCAATTTCTTTTGAAAATTTAGACTGCCGGATCAGCGGGATTTAACCAGCTTGGCATTTAGGCTATTCTTATCCCAAATCACGGAATATAAATAGATTCCTGAAGGAAGGTCTTCTCCGGTAAATTTAAAGTAATTTTTACCCGATGAACCCATCATTTTTTCATGATAAACAATGCAACCAAGCATATTATAAACCATAATTTCAGTTTCACCGGAAGTACTTAAGGTATATCCTATACGTGTACTTATCTGAAAAGGATTGGGATAGCCAGCTAACAGCTTGAACCCATTATTTTCTGTCAATTCTGATAGGGAAGGTGGTTCAATCCTTATAAAGATGGATGTATCATCTGTAACTGGATCCAAAGAAACGATACTTCCCAAAATATCAATAAAAGGCGTAATCGTGATCCCCAGGTAATATGTACCGGTATCTGTAGGGGTTCCACTTAATAAAATACAATAAACAGAATCAGGGAAGAATTCCCTGTATTCAGATTCGTAAACAATACCCGGGGGAAGATTCAAAACAGTATCCAGCCTTATCTTAACAAGAGATGTCGAAATAGCACCTTTAGTAACTGTATCAGGTGAAATAATGGTGATTACTTCTTCGTAAGGAACTCCCTGCATTCCCGAAGGGAGTGAATCAGGACAAATTTCTCCGGGATCTCCTATATCCTCACAATTAGCAGTATCTGGTACGCATTGAGATAAACCCGTATAAGGCAGACCAAAAATAAAAATAAAAACATACAAGTTAATCAGAAAAAATCTATGTTTATTTTTTCCCATAACCCAAATATACAATTTTTTCTAATACCCTTTGCTTTTACAGGAATTAATTCAGTGCTGAAAAATCTATATCAGGCTCTTTGTTTAGTTCACTTCTTGTAAAACCGGAATTGATCTTAACATTATCATTTGTAAAACCACAATTTTTCAAATAGAAACCATTGTTTTCAATGCCTCCTGAATAATCCATTCTATTTCCTTTTCTGGCAGTATTGTCTGCTGTAAAAATAGCTCTATTAATTTCATGCCATCCTGAAGAATTATATACCCATTGGTTTTTATATAAACCTTTTCTATAAAACACTCCCTGGTTTGGAATAAAATTTTCTAAAAAAGAATGCAGCCTTTTTAGATAAGTAGTTGTTTTGGGCCTTCTAAACTGCGCAATTAAATTCCAATTACTTATTTCAGGATCATAAAAATATGCTATATAATCTGTACTTCCATCGTCTGTAGGTTTTGCACCAACAAGAAATCCATATTTAAGACTTGTTTTCCAATTGTGAATCTTATAGCTTTGACCTCCAGAACCTTCATTTCCAAACTTACCGGTTTTCACCTCTTCTCCCTTTTTTAATAATTTAATTCTATATTCTTCCGGTATATCAGATGGATTGTTTGTTTTATAAGGACTCCAAACAGAAAAAAGTATTCTCCTTTCCTCTGAAGAATTTACCTGAATTCCAAAATATCCTTCACCGAAACCATTTGCCATGAAAAAAGATCCCACTACATCTTGATTTTTGGGAATTAATAGTTCACTATAAAACCATTCTATATTATTAACACCATCTGGTATTTGGAAGTTTAAATGATCAGATGGACCCCTCCTGCCAAAATAAAAATCATCTTTTATATATTTTATTGATCTGGGATTTTCTGTTTCCAATAATATAGCATTGACCTCTGCATAAACAATATCTTCTTTCTCCAGGCCTTTTATATCCACAAAATAATATCCTGGAATCTTTATCTGAAAATCTCCAATATAGATATCTTTAAATTCATTATCGGAAAGCAGGATCTTCCCAGACTTATTACCAAACATAAACTTAATTTTTGAAACTCCTGAGTTTACTTTTGCTCTAATCCCTAATGATATTTCCCCTTCTTTCTCAATATAAAAAAATGTACGAATAATATTATTTTGATCATTCCAATTCCGAATACCTTCTGAAGTGATCATATCAGATTTAACAAAACCACTCTTGTTCATTACCCAGGAATTTCCAGCTGTAGGGATAGAAACATTAAAGACTATTTTTTCGTCACTCTTATTTACGCAAGAGATCAGAGAAATTGCAAGTAACAATGTTAAAATAATTATAATTCTTCTCATGGTTTTATCTGGTTTTTCAATCGCGGTTAAAATATGGGATGCATAGCATTCCAGAGCAACTCATTTTCAGACCACTATAATATTTGTTTATATCTCCAAAATGTATATTCAACGGTTTATATTGTGCCACGTTTTTTATTTCTCGTTGTTAATTTAAGTAAATAGTATTGATGAATTACTCCGAAAGTATTCGGTATAATTCAAGGTTTAGATAGTAATGATGACCTTCGATTTCTTTCTTCTCCATCACTTGCATATCGCACAATTTATTGAGATAATCTCTTGCTGTATTTTCCGCATAAATT
>JAOZKQ010000675.1 GCA_029935275.1 Bacteroidales bacterium
CCGGCACAACTTGCAGTACGGAAAAACGATTCAGTTTCATATTTATACATAATCTGGTTCAAAGCACCGGAGGCCATAGCAAAATCGATGTTCTGATCAGCTGTTCCATTTATTTCAGCCTGAGCCTTGAATTCCTCGAAATTTCGGGCTTTAAGGACACCTGAATACTTATTGATCTCTGTCCATTTGGGATATACCGGCCATTGTCCGATTTCGTGTGCAATAATTGGGATGTTCATTTTTGAGTAAGCCTCTTCAAAATCCCAATCGGTATGCGGGCCATTCAAACCACGGGTTCTCCCAATTCCTTGAATGTAATGTGTGGCGCTATAATCATCTATAGGAGTAATTTTTCGTGCTGTAGAAATGGCATACAACCGCCTGGGGTCATTTTCTTTCAGTTCAGCTACCCATTTCTTCATAACATCAAAATCGGAATTGCCCAGCTCATTTCCTATACAAAACATTGTAAAAGAAGGGTTGTTCCCATATATTTCCACAACGCGATTCATTTCAGCTACTACAAAGCTGTCTCGTTTAATGTCATATCCAAGGCCTTTAGGATGCCCTCTGGTGTCCATTTCAGGGCGCCCTTTCACGGTCATGTCCTCTGACATCCACCAGTCGATCCAAATAGAGGCCTCTGCCTGCAGGTAAATTCCAATACGGTTAGCTGCTTTAAACGCCGCTTCTGGTGGGCACCACGAGTGAAACCTGGCATGATTTAAACCATAATCCTTATAAATACGAAAGATCCTTTCCCAATCTTCCAGCTTGCAGGAGGGATATCCTGTTAAGGGAAAATGTACACAATCCAGGTTCCCCCTTAAAAATATTGGTTTGCCGTTGATCAGTATTTTAGTACCATCATGGCCCACCTGATAAAAGCCAAATTCAGTTTCAGATGAGTCGCTGAATTTTCCTGCTTTAATATGGGTTTTTAGTATATAGACTTCCGGTGTGAATTCACTCCACTTTTTTAGTTGTCCATTAACCTGGAGGGAAAGGGAGAAATCATTCCTGCCTTTGGAAAGTACCTTTTTTACTTCACCGGATAAAGCTATATTCCCTGTTGATAAAGAAATAATTTCGTATTTCACTTTTGCTTTTAAAACCTGCTCAGTTTTTGTGCTAAACCTTATCTCAATCTTATCTTTTTCAATATCTGGATAGATATCGGTTCTCAGGATGCGCAGCTGATCGAAGGCTTTTAATTCCATACGGCCAACAATACCATTCCAGATGCTCTGGGTATATTCCCCATAAGCATGTCCTTTGTCGCCAATATTATGGATCATGTCATTATT
>JAOZKQ010000192.1 GCA_029935275.1 Bacteroidales bacterium
TCATTGCTGAAGGGGCCTGCATGCCTGCTTTTAATAAACTGTGAATCTGCTGATCAGAAAGTTTTTCATCTTTATACTTTCTTATACTTCTGCGAGTAGATATACCTTCAACTAATTCCATGATTTATTGATTTAGTAAAGTTGTAAAGATACAAAAGCCAATAAAATTTTGTACATTTAAACCATAAAACAAGATATCTAAATTTGAAATATGATGAAAGCAAAAAAGATATTTGTACTGGACACAAATGTTTTATTACATGATTATAAAGCCATCTTTAACTTTCAGGAAAACGATATAGTTATCCCAATAGTTGTGCTTGAAGAACTGGATAAATTCAAAAAAGGAAATAGTCAAATCAATTTTCATGCCCGCGAATTAACGCGTGAACTGGATAAATTATCAGGTGATCACCTTTTTAACCAGGGAGTATCCTTAGGTAAAGGTAAAGGAAAACTGTTTATTGAGACAGGTAAGCCTTTTCCCGATAAAGTGATTGAATCATTTCCTGAGAAAACCCCGGATCACAGGATACTGGTAATTGCGGATTACATAAGTGAAAAATATCCAAACAACAAGGTAATCCTGGTAACCAAGGATATTAACCTTCGCTTAAAAGCAAAATCGCTGGACATACTTGCACAGGATTATGAAACCGATAAGGTGGCAAACCTGGAAGAATTATATAAAGACCTGGTTACTATAAATGACCTTGATGATGCACTTGTATCAAAACTATATGATGAAAAGGAAGGAGTTCCCGCAGATGAATTTTCTTTAGGAATAAAACCCCATGCTCATCAGTATTTCATTTTAAAAAGCTTGAAATCCAGTGTCCTGGGGCATTATGACCCTATCACTAAGTTCATGAACCGGGTTCAAAAGATCCAGGCTTATGGTGTTGAACCAAGAAATGCCGAACAAACATTCGCAATTAATGCCTTAATCCGCCCGGAGATAAAACTGGTTGCTTTAACGGGAAAAGCGGGGACTGGAAAGACCCTGGTTGCCCTGGCAGCTGCATTACACCAGCGAAGAAATTATAAGCAAATATTCCTTGCCAGGCCAATTGTGCCACTGGCAAACAGGGATATGGGCTTTCTGCCCGGTGATGTAAGCGAGAAAATAGGCCCCTACATGTTACCCCTTTTTGATAATCTGGCTGTTATAAAAAACAAGTTCAGCCCACAAAGTAAAGAGTTTCAAAAAATTGAAAATATGTTAAAAGAGGAAAAGCTGGTGATTACCCCCCTCGCCTATATCAGGGGACGCAGTCTATCGAATATCTTTTTTATTGTTGATGAAGCACAAAATCTTACTCCGCATGAAGTAAAAACCATCATTACACGGGCAGGGGAAGGCACCAAAATGGTCTTTACCGGAGATATTGAACAAATTGATTCACCTTACCTCGATGCCGGATCCAATGGTTTGTCCTATCTTTCAGACAAAATGAAAGGCCAGAATATTTTCGCCCATATAAACCTGGTAAAAGGGGAAAGAAGTCAGCTTGCTGAACTGGCAAGTCAACTTTTATAAACCTGTGACAGAACTAAATTTTAATTATGTCAAAAACTCTTTCAATTACACGACATGGAAAATCTGACTGGGACTATGAGAACCTGTCAGATTTTGACAGGCCCCTGAAACTCAGGGGGTACAATGATGCTTACAAGATGGCCTCTCATTTAAAAAGTACAGGAACACTCCCAGACGTTATTTATTCAAGTCCGGCAAACCGGGCCCTATATACGGCTATTATTTTCAGTCGGGTATTTGATAATGCTTTCAACCAGATCCAGATCAAAGAGGATCTTTACTTAGCAAGTTACAGAATATTGTTACATCAAATAAAAAATTGCCGGAATACATTTAATCATCTTATTATTTTCGCACATAATCCTGGTGTTACAGACCTGGTTAACCATTTTATTGAAAATCCAATATACAACCTCCCGACATCTGGCTTTGTTCGCCTGGATTTTGACGTGGATAACTGGAAAGATATTGGTCCGGAAAGCCAAATAGGATATATCTTTGATTATCCCAAGAAAACAGGTGGTTAGTTTGCCACAAATTACTGAATTTCGTCTTTGACAGGACATTTTATATTCAAATTATTTTTCTGTCAGAGACTAATAACTTTACAAAATTTATACTATGAATAAAAAGCCAGACATTTTAAACCGGGAACTAAGCTGGCTCGCTTTTAACCACTCGGTTTTGCAGGAGGCTGCCGACCCCAGTGTTCCATTGATTGAAAGAATCAGGTTTTTAGGTATTTTTTCAAATAATCTTGATGAATTTTTTAAAGTAAGGGTAGCATCAGTACGTCGTCTTATTGAACTCAATATAAACAAAAACAAGATCACCGGTGTTGATCCTAAAAGACTGATGAACCAGATTCAAAAAACGGTAATCATTCATCAACAGTTTTTTGACGAAATTTATGAAGAAATTAATAAAGAATTAAAACAAGAAGGCATTCATATTATAAATGAGCGTTCCCTAAGCGAAAAGCAATCAGCTTTTATCAATGACTTTTTTGTTGAAAAGCTTTTACCTGTATTAGCTCCTATTATGTTGTCAGACTCCAGGCCTTTCCCAAGGCTAAAAGACAAATCCATCTATCTGGCTGTAAAACTCACAAATCGAAAGGAAACAAACTACGCACTAATAGAACTCCCAAGAAAAACCCTGCCACGTTTTATTGAGTTGCCAAAAGAAGAAGATAACAGATACATTATTTTACTTGATGACATCATACGGGCAAAGCTTAAAGACATTTTCAGAATCCTGCCATTTACTGAATTCAAAGCATTTACAATTAAGATTACACGTGATGCTGAACTGGATATTGATAATGATCTCACCAAAAGCTTTCTCGAAAAGATATCAAAGGGGGTAATGGCCAGAAAAAAAGGACAACCTGTAAGATTTGTTTATGATAAAAGAATACCAAGGGATTTACTCCTATACCTAAAAAAAAGGTTAAAGATTGATAATGAGGACAACATGATTCCAGGAGGAATTTACCATAATTTTAAGGATTTTATGGAGTTCCCTAACATTGGTGCAAAAAGACTTGAGTACCAAAAACTTAATCCGGTCAAACATCCTGCATTCACACCAGGAAACCGGATAATAAATAACATTTTCAAAGAAGACTTCCTTCTTTATTATCCGTATCATAATTTTTCCCATTTCATTAGCCTGCTGAGAGAAGCAGCCCTTGATCCTGAAGTTATATCAGTCCAAATTACACTTTACCGGGTTGCAATGTTTTCCATGGTAATGAATTCCCTTATCAATGCATGTCTAAATGGAAAGGAAGTTACTGTTGTTATAGAATTACAGGCCCGTTTTGATGAAAATTCAAATATCTACTGGTCTAAAAAGCTGGAAGAAGCTGGGGCCAAAGTTTTATTTGGTGTACCCGGACTAAAAGTGCATGCAAAAATTCTACTGATTGGAAGAAAAAATCATAAAAACAAAACGGAATACATTTCCGGCATAAGCACCGGAAATTTTCATGAAGGCACGGCCAAAGTGTATTCAGATGTAACTCTGTTTACAGCTAATAAAAAAATATGTAAAGAAGTAAAGTCCGTGTTTAATTTTATTGAGTTTCCTTTTAAACCGATTTACCTAAGACATTTAATAACTTCACCTAATCAAATGAGAAATAAGCTCTACAGCCTTATAGATAATGAAGTGAAGAATGCAAAAGAAGGGAAGAATGCATATTTTATTCTAAAAATTAATAACCTGGTCGATCAAAAACTTATTCTCAAAATTTATGAAGCGAGCCAGTCAGGGGTGGACATAACTTTAATTATAAGAGGAATTTGTTCCTTAAAACCAGGAGTTCCGGGATTAAGTGAAAACATTACTGCTATTCGCATTGTTGGTCGTTTCCTGGAACATTCAAGGATCTTTATTTTTGGTAACAACGGCCAGGAGCTGTATTATATCAGCTCAGCTGACTGGATGCCAAGAAACCTTGATCACAGGGTTGAAGTTGCCAGTCCGGTTTATGACCCCAAACTTCAAAATGAACTTAAAAACCTGATCAATCTGCTTTTGAGTGATAATACAAAAGCCCGGGTGTTAAACGATGTACAGGATAATAAGTATAGAAAAATAGGCTCAAAACCGGTCAATTCGCAAATTGAATTGTACAAGCTATTAAAAAACAACAATTTAAGAACTATTTAAAATTATAAAATTAATGGAATTGGATTTCGATAAAATAGGTAAACTCGTAATTGCCACAGCCCGTGAAGCCGGCTCTTTAATTAGAAAAGAAAGAGAAAATTTCACCTCAGATCAAATAAATACTAAAGGATTGCACGATTTTGTTACTAATGTCGATAAAGCCTCGGAAGAATTTATCTATAGTAAACTAAAAGACCTGATCCCCAAGTCCGGATTCCTTGCTGAAGAACAAACAAATGAAATTTTGGGTGATGTTTATAAATGGATAGTTGATCCCCTTGATGGCACAACCAACTTTATTCATGGGCTTTACCCCTATTCAGTAAGTATAGCACTTATGAAAGAAGATAAGGTAGTGATGGGAGTTATTTATGAAGTAGGTGCTGATGAGGCTTTTTATGCATGGGAAGGAACTCCTGCCTTTTGTAATGGGAATCAAATAAAAGTTTCTAACACAGCCCTGGTAAAAGATTCCCTTATCGCT
>JAOZKQ010000193.1 GCA_029935275.1 Bacteroidales bacterium
TATGTATTTCACAGCTTTAAAAGAGCTGAACCTGCCTCAACCTGAGCTTAAAAGTGTAATTCAGAGAATTAAAAGTGGTTATAAAATAAGCCTCAGCAGTGATAAACTTGTAAAAAATATTTATCTCACTACTCCGGGTATTGATGGCTTTTTCAGTGATAATTACTTTGATATCCTACCTGGACAAACAGTTGAGCTAAGTTTCGAGACAAAGGATCAAACCAGCAATTTTGAGAAAGTTTTAAACCTGGTAAGCCTGGTTGATTCTTACTAATGCGAATCAAGGGTTGAATCATATTGATTTTTGACATAATACAAGAAAGTACAACCCTCTTCGGGGCTGTTTCGAGTATTTTATTGAATTCCTCCGCTGGCGCGGATTTGTCACATTGTGATCCCTTTGGGGCAATCCGTGCCATTATGACTACCTGTTTTTTATCTTCGATTTATCGCTCTCCATCCCCTCATCTCCCCCTGTTCTTTTCTGACTGCTGACTGCTTCTCACTTCACTACTCCCATCAACTAATCCTAATTTAACTTCAATAATATATATTTTCACCCATTTCTTATTTATATTCATTATAAATTTTATAAAATCCATTGCGATCCGGACTAAGCTTTTTTTGTTGTAATACATAAGGAAAGGTCTTTAAATACAATGTCAGACAATGTAAGTGTATATGCAAGTGTATTAGTGCTTTACACCTGGTTGTTTTAAGCACATTTTGTAATATATCATTCAGAAATGATCCATTTTGATAACCAGAATTGCCAAATCAGCATATATAATATGAATTCAAAAACACACAGAACTATTGTATTTTCTTTAAAAAGTTACTATACTTACACCACCTTGATTAGAGAATAAGCAGCCATCATTAGAAAATGAGATATCCGGATGACCTAAACCTCCGCTAATCTATATTATTAACCAAATGTTTTACCTAAACTTCCTATTTATGAAAAAAAGTCTTTTGATGACCTTTGTGTTGCTTTTTGCACTCATTGGTGGGGTATTTGCACAGGGTAGGATACTCACAGGAAATGTAACTTCAGATGATGACGGGCTTCCAATTCCGGGTGTTGCCGTTACGGTTGAAGGAACCACTATCGGGACAGTAACCGATTTAGATGGTAACTTTTCATTAACTGTACCTCAAAATGCCCAGTTTCTGTATTTTTCGTTTGTTGGTATGAAATCCATTCAAACAGATATTACCGCAGAAACAGTTTACAATGCCGTTATGGTTACTGATTTAACCAAGCTCGATGAAGTTGTAGTTACGGCCTATGCAACTCAGAAAAAAAAGGATATAACAGGATCCGTTGGAATTGTTGAATCCGAGGTATTAACTGCCATGCCGCAGAGTAATGTTACTCAACAGCTTCAGGGCCGTGTAGCCGGTGTAACTGTTACGCAGGATTCAAGGCCTGGACAGGGAGGTAAAGTTCGGATCAGGGGTTATGGATCCTTCCAGAACAACAGCCCTTTATATGTTGTGGACGGTGTTCCTACTACGGACATCAACACAATCAATCCGGATGATGTGGAGTCTATGACCGTACTTAAGGATGCTGGCGCAGCTTCTGTTTACGGATCAAGGGCATCCAATGGGGTTATTCTGGTTACAACCAAGAAAGGGAAGGCAGGAATGACCGTTAACTTTAACATGTATGCCGGTACGCAAAATCCCGGGGCAGGACCTTCCAATATGTTAAGTTCTACCGAATTTGCCGACCTGCAATGGTTGGTTTATGCAAATGATGGAACTGTAGAAACACATCCGGTTTACGGTCCTTCAAGCGGACCTCCAACAATGCCTTCATGGGCAGCCAATACAAAATGGTGGGATGAGGTTGCAAGCAATGCCAGGATCATGAATTATGACCTTTCCATGTCAGGCGGAAATGAGAATTCCAAGTACTATGGTAGTTTAGGCTACTTTGATCAGGAAGGTACAATTTTACACAACTGGTACAAGCGGTTTAGTGGCCGGTTCAATTCTGAATTCAATATCAAGGACAGGGTTACTATTGGAGAAAACCTGAATGTCACACATCGCTCCGACAATGGCATTTCTGCTAACGGTAGTGAAAATACAGGTTTAATGATGGGTGTTTATCGTCAACAGCCTATTATTCCGGTAATCTGGAATTCAGGACCATTTATTGGACTTAGTCATGATTTTGAGGATGGCGATTGGGGAGGTACAGGTATTGCTCCAAGATTAGGTAATGCAAACGCATGGGTAGCTGAACGGACCCGCGATAAAGATGATCGCTGGCAGGATATCAGACTCTTGGGTAATGTATATTTAGATGTTAAAATTATTGATGGCTTGAATTTCAGAACAAACTTCGGAGGCTCAGTTAATAGCTGGTATGGCACAAACTGGACCGGAAAAACATACGAAAATGCTGAAAACACAGCTACTTCCACATATCAGGAATATAGCGGAAATGGAGCATTTTGGAATTGGACAAACACATTGACCTATAATAAAAGCTTTGGTAACCATAATATAATGGCTGTTTTGGGTTATGAGGCAGTAAAAACAGGCATAGGCCGAAGTGTAACTGCTACCGGGGCCGGATACTTCTCTGATGCACTTTCATACAGAACGGTGAGTAACGCAGCAGACATCTCAAGTGCAGGTTCCTCCTATTGGACACCCAGGTCCCTGCTTTCACAATTTCTTAGAGCGGATTATAACTACAAAAGCAAATATTATATAAGTGCAACGGTACGTAGAGATGGTTCTTCGGTATTTGGAGAAGATTTCCGGTATGGTATATTCCCTTCCTTCACAGGTGCCTGGAGAATCAGTGATGAAAGATTTATGTCAGGAGCAGGTTTTATTTCTGATTTAAAATTGCGGGCCGGATACGGTACAATGGGAAATCAATTACCTGTATCACCAGCTAACCAGTTTTTTTTATATGGAGGTGGCCCGGGCAATTCTTTCTACGACCTGAATGGGACTACAAATTCTTCGCTTCAGGGTTTCCGTCCAACCAGGATTGGTAATCCAAACGCTAAATGGGAAACCAACACAACTACCAACTTTGGTTTCGATGCGGTTCTGTTTAATCGTAAATTCGAGTTCATATTTGACTGGTATTTAAAGCAAAATACAGACCTCCTCTTTAATCCCGAATTACCGGGAACTGCCGGAGCTGCTTCAAGACCCTATGTTAACATTGGTGAAATGAAAAATACAGGTGTTGACCTACAGGCTATCTATCGTCATATCTCGTCCGACTGGAGGTTTGAAGCCAATTTGCAGTTCTCGGCTTTCAAGAATGAAATCGTCAAGATTGCAGAAGGCTATGATTTCTTCGATTCGGGTGGATCCAGAATAGGGTCATTCAACAGGAACATGGTAGGTCACTCAATGGGTGAGTTTTTTGGATATAATGTAACTGGCTTATTCCAGGATGATTCAGAAATATCCGGAGCAGCTGACCAGGATGGTGCAGAACCCGGGTTCTTCAGGTATGAAAATTCAAGTGATGAAGATGGCAATAATGTTATTGACCCAGAGGACAGGAATTTTATCGGCAATCCAAATCCTGATTTCACCTACGGCCTGAACCTCGTTATAGGATATAAGGGCTTTGATCTGACAGCATTCTTCTATGGATCTCAGGGAAATGAAATCTTTAATTATAATAAATGGTGGCTCGATTTCTGGCCTTCATTCCAGGGACAGAAGAGTACAGATCTTTTGAACAATAGCTGGACTCCTACAAACACAGGGGCAACTGTACCAAAAGCTTCTAATAAATCAAACTTCTCCACAAATACAGAAGCAAACTCTTATTATATTGAGGATGCATCATACTTCAGGCTTAAAAGCCTTCAGTTAGGTTATACTTTCAACAAATCTATGCTTGGAAATGTTTTTTCCAGTGCGAGAATCTATCTCCAGGGAACAAACTTATTCACTATTACCCAATATACTGGCCTAGATCCTGAATTGGCCAGTTTCAATGATACGTTTCAAGCTGTAGATGAAGGTAATCTTCCGACCGTTAAACAATTCATTATTGGTGTGAGTCTTGGATTTTAATTTTTAAGAGAAATAAAATTTTAATAGCGATATGAAAAAAATAATTTATTTATCAGCAATAGCGATCATTGCAGGCCTTCTGATAACGAATGCCTGTAAGGAAAGCTTTTTGGAGATTACTCCAAACGGTTCATTGGATAAATCAGTATTGGCCACCTATGAGGGAGTCGATGGGCTTCTAATAGGTGCTTACTCCATGCTTGACGGGGTTTCAGATAATGGTTTCGGCTGGGAGTCAGCAACTTCCGGATGGGTATATGGTAGTATCAGAGGATTGGAAGCCAATAAAGGCACTGACTCCGGTGACCAGCCTGATATCAACCCTATCCAGACATTTTCGGAAACAGCCACAAACCCATACCTGAATATAAAATGGAGGGCTTGTTATGAAGGCATTTCACGTTGTAATTCCACGATTGTAACAGCTATGGCAGCGGAAGAAGCAGGGACCATTACTTCTGAAGAGTCTGTATCTTTCATCAGGCAGGCAAGAGCCCTTCGCGGTTTTTACCACTTTGAAGCATGGAGATTATGGGCAGACAGAAGTACTAATACAGGAGTTCCTTATGTGGATGAGAATACCGACCAGTCAACCTTAACCAATACGCAGGATATAAGGACAATGATT
>JAOZKQ010000194.1 GCA_029935275.1 Bacteroidales bacterium
AAACTATTGCCTGGCTTCAGGAGAGTTTTGATGCAGGGGCAATTGCAGTTAAAGTGTGGAAAGATATAGGCATGACTTTTCGTAATAAAGACAGTACTTTCATTCTTATAGATGATTCGCGGTTTGATCCAATTTGGGATTTCATTGAATCACAAAATAAAACACTTGTAAATCATAACGGGGAACCAAAAAATTGCTGGACGTCCTTAGATGAAATGACTGTGCGTGGTGATAGTAGTTATTTTGCAGAGCACCCTCAGTACCATATGTACCTGCATCCCGATTATCCCGGCTTTGAGGAACTCCTTGCTGCCCGTGACCGGATGTTAAAAAAACATCCGGGTTTGCGATATGTGGGCTGCCATTTGGGTAGTATGGAGTGGGATGTTGATGTGCAGGCAAAATGGCTGGATGAATTTCCTAATTACGGATTGGATATGGCTGCGCGGATTGTCCATTTTAAAGTACAAGACCGTGAGAAAGTCCGTAATTTCATTATAAAATATCAGGACAGGTTACTATATGGAACTGATATTGCAATTTTTGATAATAACTCAGCTAGTAGCCTGAATCAGGTACAGAAGATCCTTGATAATGTCTGGCTCAAGGATTGGGAGTATTTCACAACAGATCAACAGATGACTCAAAATGATAAGGTGAGATATTACCAGGGCCTGGATCTTCCGGTATCAGTATTGAGGAAAATTTATTATAAAAATGCGATAAGAATGTATCCTGGACTGGGCGGAAAATAGGAATTATAATGAAAAAGATTATTTTCTTTGGTTTTATCCTTGCATTTACCTTAAGTGCTTGCAGTTCTAATTCCTCAAATAGTTCATCAGGGAAGAAATCAGGTAAGGATACAACCAAAACTCAGAGCAATAAACACAAGACTGGTTATAAGTATGTGAAAGATGCAGAGCAGGTTATTGTTTATTACGAAAAAAATAGATTTGGAGGATGGCCGGCAAATAATGGAGCATGGATTTTCTCTGGAGATGAATTGCTTGTAGGCTTTAAAGAAGGACCATACGAATTGAAACAATACAAGCATAATATTGGAGAACCAAGTTCTCATTGGTTGGCCCGTAGTATGGATGGTGGTGAAACCTGGTCAGCTTATGATCCGGAGAATTTTGTAGGCGATTTTGGAGATGTACCTGAATTTAAGACCTTAGAAGAATCAATCAATTTTGATGCTCTTCGATTTGTAATGCGAGTTGGTGGAACATATGGAGGTGCAGATCCCAGAGGATACTTCTTTTATAGCTACGACGCCGGGATCTCATGGAAAGGTCCGTATGGTTTTGGTGATATAATTAATCATCCAGAGATGAAAAAGTATGGCCTGGAAGAGATTACCCCTCGAACCGATTATGTCATAACCGGAAAGAATGAATGTATAGTGATGATGTCTGCCCGTGAAAAGAATAAGTTTGGAACCGATCGCCTTTTTTGTATTAAAACAGAAGATGGTGGGAAAACTTTCCAGTTTTTAGGATGGGTGATTAAGCCATTCAGTGAAGATGAAATTGATGAAACAATAAAGGTAACCCTATATGATGATCCGGATAAAAATCCATACGCTACTCAATGTCGTGCCGTAATGTCCCAAACTCAATTACTTCCAAACGAAAAACTTATTACTGTGATGAGAAGAAAATACACAGCACCAGATGGTGATGCTATAAACTCGGAAAACTGGGTAGATGCCTATGCGTCTGTTGATGGAGGTAAATCCTGGGCCTTCCAGTCGATGGCAGGTAACGGAGGTAAGGGCAATGGGAATCCTCCTGCACTGGCATTAACCTCAGACGGTCGCTTGTGCACTGTTTTTGGGGAAAGAGAATTTGGAACCATTCAGGTGGCTTACAGTTCTGATGAAGGGAAATCGTGGAGTGAGCCGCAGATCCTTTTCGATGGATTCTGGTCGGAAGATATGGAATACGCAGATATGGGATACCCGCGTGTTCTTGCCAGGTCGGATGGTAAAATGGTAGCTTTATTTTATTATTCAACAAAAGAAAAGCTTCACCATATTCGCGCAACAATTTGGGATCCTGAAAAATAGATACTAAAAATTAAAAAATATGAGGCAATTTGTTATAGTAGTAATATTTCTTTTATCAGAGAATCTTCTTGCCCAGGATTATAAAATAAAACTTGAACCTACCATAGGAAAGTTTCTTGAAGTAGAGTATTATATGTGGATTCCCGAAAATATAAAAACTGTTAAGGGCATTATTTTGCATCAGCATGGATGTGGGGAAACTGCATATAAGTCCGGACGAAATGCCTTCTATGACACACAATGGCGGGCTTTGGCTAAAAAATATGATTTTGCCCTTATGGGTTCATCTTATCTAAGTACAAATGCTTGCTTTGATTGGATTGAGCCAGAGGAAGGTTCGTATAAAACCTTTATTCGCGGTATATCAGAAATGGCTAAGAAATCTGATCATAAAGAATTGGAGGATGTACCATGGGTTTTATGGGGTCACTCGGGAGGTGGGCACTGGGCTTACGAGATGGTTTTGCAACACTCCGATAAAATATTGTGCTCTGTTTTGAAATCACCTGCATGGACAGATACCAGTAGTTTAGGAATACAGGTTCCATTGCTATGCCTTTTAGGGGTTCGCGAAGGTTATGACACATACAGCAAGTTTGTCTGGTCCACTTCCGTTGAGGCCATGAAATACAGGATTCGGGAAAATGCCCCTGTCTGTATTGCTGCCGACCCTACTTCAGGTCATGAGAGTGCAAATTCACGATTATTGGCTATACCATTTATTGATGAAATTTTAAAACTTCGATCTGATGAAAGCACTACCAATATCTACAGAAGTAATCAATGCTATATTGACCTTGATAGTCATAAGTTTAAAGATGAAATTACAGATATTGAAGACATAAATAATGCGAACTGGGTTCCAAACAAATTATTTGCTGAAAAATGGTTAGAGTTTATTAAAACCGGATATGTAACGGATTCCACTCCTCCATTGGAATCACCCTATAATGTTGAAGTTAGAAACCAGGGCAATGGTATAGTTATTAGCTGGCAAGCAGATGCAGATATTGAAAGTGGAATTAAGGGCTTCAATATATATCGAAATAATAAAGTAATTAATACGGATTCTGTGCAATCAAAATGGAATTTTCAGTTTGATTATCATGATAACCCAAAAGAGATATATGATAAATTTGAATTTGCTGACACAAGTTCTAATAAAAATGGAGAATATAGATATCAGGTTTCTCTTATAAATCAGGCCGGACTAGAATCACCAAAAAGCAAGGCAATAGTTATTAAAAAAGATTAAAATGCAGTTATCTGCAATTCCATAGATTTGGTTCTACCAGAGTATTTAATAATAATTAAATTCCACAAAATGGTATATCATAGTCAAGTAAACATGAAAAAGACAATAATTTTTGTTTTTATTCTTGCACTTACTTTGAATAGTTGCAGTACTAATTCCTCCAAAAATAAATCAAATCAGGATGAAGTCGAAACTCAGAATAAGAATCACAAGACCGGGTTCAAGTATGTGAAAGATGCAGAACAGATTATTGTTTATAGCGAAAAAAATAGATTCGCCGCCTGGCCTGCAAATAATGGGGCATGGATTTTTTCAGAAGATGAATTGCTTGTAAGTTTTACCGAGGCCCCCTACGAATTGAAAAAGCATGAACATAACATTGGTTCGCCTGACTTGCAGACAAGCTGGCTGGCACGCAGTACAGATGGGGGGAAAACCTGGTCAGCTTACAATCCGAAGAATTTTGTAGGCGATTTTGGAAATCAACCTGAGCTTAAGACTTTGGAAGAAGCAATTGATTTTGAAACTCCCCTGTTTGTGATGCGAATAGTGGGGACGGCATATCATGTCGCTCATGATCCCAGAGGGCACTTTTTTTATAGTTATGACGCCGGATTATCATGGAATGGGCCATATGGTTTTGCTGATTTAATCAATTATCCTGAAATAAAAAAATATGGGCTTGATGAGATTACTTCACGAACCGACTACATTGTAACAGGTAAAAATGAATGTATAATGATGATGTCTGCCCGTGAAAAAGGAAAGTTTGGGACCGACCGCCTTTTTTGTATAAAAACAGGAGATGGTGGTAAAACTTTCCAATTTTTGGGATGGGTGATAAAACCATTCAGGCAAGATGAAATTGATGAAACCAACAAGGTCGCTCTCTATGACGATCCCGATAAAAATCCATACGCTACTCAATGCCGTGCTGTAATGTCTCAAACGAGTATGCTTCCCGATGGAAAACTTATTACAGTGATGCGAAGAAAATATACTGCACCAGATGGTGATGCTATAAACTCAGAAAACTGGGTAGATGCCTATGCGTCTGTAGATGGTGGTAAAACATGGATTTTCCAATCGACAGCAGGCAACGGCGGAAAGGGCAATGGAAACCCACCTGCACTGGCAATAACCTCAGATGGCCGCTTGTGTACTGTTTTTGGTGAAAGAGAATTTGGGACTATTCAGGTTGCATATAGTTCCGATCAAGGGAAATCGTGGAGCGAACCGCAAATACTCATCGATGAATTTTGGTCGGAAGATATGGAATTAGCAGACATGGGATACCCACGAGTTCTTGCCAGGTCGGATGGGAAAATGGTAGCTATATATTATTATTCAACAAAAGAATACCTACATCA
>JAOZKQ010000195.1 GCA_029935275.1 Bacteroidales bacterium
GCTAATGTGTTTTCAGACAAAAAGTCGCGGCATGTAAAAAAATTATTAAATAGATTATTAAACCCTTACAGGGTGAAATGAAATTAGCCTGATGTTTTCACAGGGCGGTGCCCTGTGCTAAGTTATCTCTGGCTTTCAGCCAGACTATCATTTCATGCCAGATAAAGGGGTCTCTATGGAAGATTTGATAAGTTCCTGGATATAATAGTTTTTCCCCATTCTATTTTAATTTAACCCATAACTTTTCTAAGTGATCCCCAAAAACTAACAAAAATACAATAATTAAAATCCGAAACCCATCTGAAATTTAAACACTTTGGATTTTGAATTTACCTGCCTGCGCGTAGCCGCTTCGGCGAAGGCAGGTTTGAGATTTGTCTTTTCTGGTTTATCCGGGTTTGGATATAATGCACTTAGAAAAATTAATTCAAATGATATAGTCTGAGAATAGTCCGGATTACTTTTCTCTTGACAACAGGATGTTTGCCAAATGCCTGAGTCCCTTTTTCTTTTCGTCGGAGACATTTACCTTATCAAGGTTTTTACCCGCATTTTCAAAATATTTTAAGGCCAGTTTCCGGGTGAGCTCTTCAATGTTCATTTCATTAAAGATTTCTTTAGTTGCCTTTATTTTGTCCTTTGCATTAGCAGTTTTTTCAGAAAACAGATTCAGAAGGATCTCACGTTGTTTGTTACCTGCGTTTTCAATGGCTTTAATAAGGAGATAGGTTTTTTTATTGGCAACAATATCTCCGCCAATTTCTTTACCAAAAACTTCCTGGTTGCCATAAGTATCCAACAGATCATCCTGAATTTGAAATGCCATTCCTATATCTCTGCCAAAGGCAGAAAGCAGCTTCGCATCCTTATCATCTGCACCACCTATAATTGCTCCAATTTCCATACAACCGGCAAGTAGAACGGAAGTCTTCATCTCAATCATTTTAAGATAATCTTCCACACCTACATGATTTTTTGATTCAAAGTTCATATCGTATTGCTGGCCCTCACAAACCTGACGGGCAGTGGTGTTAAACACCTGGATTACTTGAGGTAGCTTTTCCTGTTTACAGCTGGTAATGTATTCATATGCCAGAATGGCCATTACATCACCTGAAAGGATGGCGACGTTCTGGTCCCATTTTTTATGAACAGTAGGAGCGTTTCTTCTGACATCGGCTTCATCCATAATATCATCATGCAACAATGTAAAGTTGTGAAATATTTCAAGGCCCATTGCTGGCTTTATGGCTTTTTCAATGTCCTCTGTAAACAGGTTAGCAGACATAATTGTCATTACAGGCCTGATCCGTTTTCCACCGGTACTTAAAACATAATGAATGGGTTTATATAATTCCACAGGTTCATCATTGAATTTCAGGTTTCGAACTGTTTCTGAAATAAGATCCTGTGCTTGTTCCAACGAATACATTTATAGCTTGATTATAGATTAAAAATTAATAAATCAATTGATCAAAAATTTCTTTGTATCAAAGTGGGAAAATTATTTAAGGGCTTCGGCACCTCCTACAATATCTAAAAGTTCATTTGTTATGGCTGATTGCCTGGCTTTGTTATAATGTAAGGATAGATCTTTGATCAGATCTGAGGCATTATCTGTGGCCATGTGCATTGCAGTCATCCTGGCACCGTGTTCTGAGGTATATGAATCCAGGATTATTTTGAACATCTTAATTTTCAATGATTTGGGTATAAGCTCCAGAACCATGTATTGGCTATTGGGCTCAATGATATAATCCAGTTCAGCAGTTTTATTCTTTTGGTCATCTTCAAAGCTTAAAGGCAAAAAAGTCTCAGTTGTAACATATTGTATAGCCGCATTTTTAAATTGATTATAAATAATTTCTATGCGGTCGTACTTACCACTGGTAAACATATCCATAAAATGCTGAGCCAGGATACTTGTATTTTTAAAGTTAAGATCATCAAAAATTTCATTATTTTCCCCTTCCAATTGCAGATGATGAGATTTCAATGAATCGGCACCTTTTTTACCAATAGCAAAAAAGGACACTTTATTTTGTTGCTTTTGCTTGCTGTAAACTTTATTGATATACTGTGAAGCTTCCTTTACAATATTGGCATTAAATGCACCGCAAAGACCCCTGTTTGAGGTTACCAGAACTATAAGTACTTTTTCGGGCTTCCTGTTTTTGATAAGGTCATTTTCAATATCACCCTCCAGATTTTTATGAACATTCTTCAAAACCTGATCAAGTTTATTGGCATATGGCCGTAAATAGGTAATCTTTTCCTGGGATTTACGCAATCTGGCAGCAGCAACCATTTTCATGGCTGAGGTAATCTTCTGAGTTGATTTTACAGAAGCAATACGTATCCTGATCTCTTTTAATCCTCCCATTTATTTCAATTAAATCTTCCCGAAGGAAATTATTCAGTTTTATATTTTGAAGCTATTTCTATTGTTGTTTCCCTGAGTACTTTTTCGGCATTCTCAGTTAATTTCCCTTCACTAAGTGTTTTTAATACATCTTTATGCTTTAGCTCCATGAATTCAAGGTATTCTTTTTCAAAGTCGGTAACCTTATTGACTGGTACATTTTTCAATAAGCCTTTTGTACCGGCATATAAAACTGCAATTTGTTTCTCAACCGGTAGAGGGGAGTATTGTCTTTGCTTTAGGATTTCAACGTTTTTTGCCCCTTTATTGAGAATAGCCATTGTTGTGGCATCAAGATCTGATCCAAATTTTGTAAATGCTTCCAGTTCCCGATATTGAGCCTGGTCAAGCTTCAATGTTCCGGCAACCTTTTTCATCGATTTTATCTGAGCATTACCACCAACCCTGGAAACCGAAATACCCACATTTACAGCTGGTCTTATTCCACTGTTAAACAGGTCTGTTTCAAGAAAGATCTGTCCGTCAGTAATTGAAATAACATTGGTAGGTATGTAAGCAGAGACATCACCTGCCTGTGTTTCAATAATCGGTAGTGCGGTAAGTGAACCGCCTCCTTTTATCTTTCCTTTTAAGGATGCAGGTACATCATTCATGTCTTGGGCAACCTTATCAGAATTTATGATCTTTGCAGCTCTTTCCAATAGCCTTGAGTGCAGATAGAATACGTCTCCAGGGTATGCTTCCCTGCCAGGTGGACGGCGCAACAACAGCGACACTTCACGATAGGATACAGCCTGCTTTGACAAGTCATCGTATATAATCAGGGCATGTCTTCCGGTGTCTCTGAAATATTCACCGATTGCGCAGCCTGCAAAAGCAGAATAATACTGCAAAGCAGCAGGGTCAGATGCGGTGGATGAAACGATAACTGTATAATCCATTGCACCATAATCCTCCAGCGTTTTGGCAATGTTTGCTACCGTAGAGCCTTTTTGACCAATGGCCACATATATACAGTATAAGGGGTCATTATTTTTAAAGTTTTCCTTTTGGTTGATTATGGTATCAATAGCGATGGCTGTTTTCCCTGTTTGCCTGTCACCAATAATTAGTTCCCGTTGACCTCTTCCAATGGGGATCATGGCATCAATAGCCTTCAGCCCCGTTTGAACCGGCTGATTAACCGGCTGCCTGAAAATAACCCCGGGAGCTTTGCGTTCAAAAGGCATTTCAAATTTTTCTCCTGTAATCTCACCTTTTCCGTCTAATGGTTCGCCTAAAGGATTAATAACACGCCCAAGCAGGCCCTCACTTACATAAATGGAAGAGATTAATTTTGTACGTTTTACGGTATCCCCTTCCCTGATCCCTTCCGAAGGGCCCAATAATACAATTCCCACATTATCTTCTTCAAGATTCTGGACAATTCCTTCAACTCCTGTTGGAAATTCAACTAGTTCATTTGCCTGTACATTAGACAAACCATAAACTCTGGCGATGCCATCTCCAATTTGAAGGACGATCCCGACTTCCTCGAGTTCTACATCAGCAGTGATTCCTTCCAATTGTTTTTTCAGAATTTCAGAAACTTCTGATGGTTTGATATTTGCCATTTTATAATTTCTTAATATTTATTTAACAACTATTGTATTTTTTACTAATTCTTTTTTGATTTTATTCAATTTTGTTTTTACACTTGCATCAATTTGATGATCCTCAATTTTAAGTATAAAACCTCCGATAATATCCGGATTAATATTTTCTTCAAGATCAATCTTTTGACTGGCCTTTAAACCAATTTGTTTAAAAATAGCCTCTTGAACCGCTATATCCACCGGGATTGCAGTTGTAAGGCTTACTTCTATAATTCCTTTAAGATCTTTATATCTTTCGTTGTATTGGCGGGCGATACTTTCAATAAAGGAAAGGCGATTATTCTTAATAAGCAGATCAATAAAATCGAATGTTAATGGATGTAATTTAGCTGAAAATATTTTGTGGAGTATAGCTTTTTTTTCAGAAAGCGGAAGAATAGGGTTCAATAGAAAATCCTGGAATTCCAGGATGCTTTGAGAAGCATTCATAAGCAATTTAAGATCTGCCGATATTTCATCAAGCAATCCTTTTTCCTCAGCAAGCTGAAAAAGTGCTTTTGCGTATCGGACAGATATTTTACTAAGGTTCATAAATCTATTTTTCTTTTACTCAATACTTCCTTTTCTAATTAGAGTTTGTCTATAAAGTCCAAACTCCCGACATTATCAGTGATTTTATTACTATGAAATATTTTAGTATTTAATTTGCTCACATACCT
>JAOZKQ010000196.1 GCA_029935275.1 Bacteroidales bacterium
AATCAGTTGTCATAAACAATACTATTAGGTATGTGAGCAAATTAAATACTAAAATATTTCATAGTAATAAAATCGCTGAAAATTATCGGGACAGAAAATCTTGTTGCGAAGTAATTATTAGAAGTCCTCTTAAAAGAATAAGGGCGTAATCATTGCCGAAATAATCTCTCCTGTTTCAGGGTTTAGTTCAGATCCAAACATGGAATGTGGTATCGAGAAAATAGCAAGTAATGCAACTGCTGCTAAAACGGTAAGACCACGTCGTTCCTTTTTTAAATTTCCTACGAAGGCAAGTAGCCAGAACAGTACTGCAATCAGTGTTTTGTTATCTGTGAGGTCCCAGCCAAAGGGAATGCCTGTCCATAAATCTCCAAATGCATATTTTTGAACAATCGGGCCAAGAGTCAAGCCTCCTATCAATAACAAAACAAAGGTTATTTGTCCGTATAATTTTTGCCGGGGTAGTTTTCCTAAAGCCATCAAGGCGGCAAGAGTGGAAATAAGCATAGCAAAAAACATGAAGAAAATATGAGGAATTAGAATAAAAGGAGGAACGGCTCCTTTAAATCTAATGACAACTGGTCCATCTATCGGAAGTTGGATTTTGTTATTTTGTAAAAGCAGATAATACTCAAGCTTTCCAGCAGGACCCTGAACAGGTAATTCTCCACTTAGATGATCGCCTTCTCGTATTAATTCAACTTTTGTCCATGGGTCATTAGTAGGGTATTTTCGGTACATTAATTCGCCTGTGATATGTTGTTGAGGGATTTCAAAATCAAGAATACAAGGATTCCCAATTTCATGACTTCTGGGAAATCCCATTTTATAATTTTGGCCTTCATAGGCAAATTGAGTTTTTAACTCGTAAGTAGGACCTGTCTTTCGTTGGTATATAGCTGCAGAAATAGTAATGACAAAAGCCAGTACCCAAAATAAAACTTTCTTTAACATAGTGGTATCAGATTAAGGTGTTTTTAAAAAAGTTTGAATATAGTTTATTATACAAGCGTACAAAAATAGAATAAATATGCACATCTGATTGAGAATATGTTAAATATCATAGAAGAAATTTGGCAGATAGATTTTCTTGTTGTATATTTAACCAATTGGTTAAACCAAATAGTTAATTATGCCCTCATCCAGTAAGCAAGAGCCATTAGTAACTCAGGAATTAATTATTAATGCTGCCAGGTACGTTTTTATAAGAAAAGGTTATTCAGGAGCCAGGATGCAGGAAATTGCGGATGAGGCAGGGATAAATAAGGCTTTGTTGTTTTATTATTTCAGGTCGAAAGAGAATCTGTTTCATGCAATATTTATAGGTGTTTTGGAGCAGATCCAGAAAGAAATAATAAGTATCTTGAATTCGGAGATGGATCTGTTTGATAAATTAAGGTTTTTCTTTAATTTCTATATAGGTATTTTACAAAAGAATAGTTTTGTTCCTGCATTTTTAATACATGAGGTGAATCAGAATGCTCAAATTCTTGTTGATGATTTTAAAAAAGCCGGATTTACAATGCCGGTTCATTTTATAAAGCAAATAAATAGAGGGGTTAAGCAGGGTAGAATTAAAGCTGTTGACCCTGTGCAGCTTTTATTGAATATGTTATCGCTGGCCATTTATCCTATAATGGCGGAACCTTTAATTAAAGGAGTATTGAATATTGATGATGATTCATATAACGAGATTATTGAGAAAAGAAAAACAGAACTGGCAGATTGGGTTATAGATTCGATTAAAAAATAATTTTTCAACTATGGATATAATGAGTTTTCGTTTTCATAGGATAGTTAAACCCGGACTATTTCTTATAATCCTGACTTTTGTGCAGGTGGTGGGGGCACAGGGCCTGGATACGCTAAATCTTGAATTTTGCTATAAACGGGCAGAAGAAGTCTATCCCCTGAGAAAGGACAGGGCCCTAATAAAACAATCAGTGGAGATACGTGTGGAGAGTTTGAAAAAAGGCTATCTCCCTCAGTTGGAATTATCAGGGGATATGAAATACCTGTCTGAGGTTATTAATATGAATAAAATACTTCCTTTACCGGGCTATGAAATTCCTTCCCCACCAAATGATAATTATAGAATTTCCCTGGCTCTGAACCAGATTCTTTATGACGGTGGAATGATTCGTTCAAAACAAAATCTGGAGATAATTGCTTCGCAGGTAGATGATAAATCTTTGGATGTTGAATTGTATAAAATAAAGGAGATTATAAATACTTTGTATTTTTCCATTCTTTTCCTTCAGGTAAATGATAGCTTATTTTATTTGTCGGCCAAAGAACTGGACGTAAAGCTTAAACAGGCGGAAGCAGCAGTTAGTAATGGAGCTATGCTTAGCTCAGATAAAGATGTTTTAAAGGTTGAAAAAATAAATTTGGATCAGCAGGTACTTGAAAATAAGCATAATCAGCTAGCCGTTATTGCAGCTTTGGAGATTTATCTGGATACGGTTCTAAGTCCTGAAGTAGCACTAATTACACCAGTTGTAGATTTAACTTTTGAAGGGCCGGTAAACCGGCCTGAATATGCAATGTTTGATGCACAGAAGCAAAAACTGGAGCTTAGCAAACATTTGTCAATGGTAAGGCGCAGGCCTGTTATAATGGGTTATGGCGAGGCTGGTTACGGTCAGCCAGGGCTAAATCCTGTGAACGATGGTTTTGCACCGTTTTATATTGTAGGACTAAAAATGAAATGGAATTTCCTGCACTGGAATAATACGAAAAGAGAAAATGAGATTTTAACTATTCAGCAGGTTAAAATTGAAAATCAGAGGGAAACTTTTAATAAAAACCTAAATATGGGATTGGTAAAAGCCAAAGAAGGTGTGTTGAAAATGCAGGAAGTTTTGCAAAAGGATGATGAAATAATTGAGCTCCGAAAGAGGATTATGCTGTCATCGGCCTCAAAACTTGATAATGGAATTATACAGCCCTCAGATTATATACGTGATTTCAATAAATACCTATTATCTCAGGTAGAGCAAAATCTTCACCAGCTCTTGTTGTTGCAGGCCAAATTTGATTATTTGACTTTAAAAGGAAATACAATTGGAAACAAAAAATAAAAAAAATGAAAACTGGATTTACCCTATTATTAATAATCTTATCTCTTGCTTCCTGTAATCAGGGAGATAATCTTTCCGATGCCTACGGGAATTTTGAATCGGTACCTGTTTATGTTTCACCTGATGTTTCCGGACGGATTTTATTTTTGAAGTTTGAAGAAGGTGAGAGGCTTGACTCCGGGCAGTTGGTTGTCATTATCGATACTATGCCTTACCATCTGAACATAATGGAAATTAAAGCGCGGCACACTTCTGTTTATAGCAAACTTGAAAATATGGATGCTCAGGCTGCCATTTATAAAGATCAGAAAAAAGCACTTATGGTTGAGCTAAAACGTGCTGAAAAACTTTATAAGTCTGGAGCAGCAACAAGCCAGTCCCTGGATGATTTGAATGGTCGCCTGGATGTTATAGATAGTCAGATAAAATCTGTTATGATACAAAAGCAGTCTATCAAAACTGAGGCAGCCGTATTGGATCAGAATATGCTTTTGATCAGGGATAAACTGGACCGGTGTTTCTTAAAGAACCATGTGAAGGGAACAGTACTTGAGAAATATGCAGAAGCTTATGAAATTGCGGTTACCGGAAAGCCTGTTTATAAAATTGCGAATCTTAATACTTTGGAACTTAGGGTGTATGTAAGTGGAGCTATGCTTCCAGGTATTGAATTAGGTGACCATGTGAGGGTTTTGGTGGACAAAGATAGCAAGACAAATCGTGAATTAACGGGAGAAGTGAGTTGGATATCATCCGAAGCTGAATTTACACCTAAAATTATTCAAACCAAAGAAGAAAGGGTTAAACTGGTCTATGCAATAAAGATAAGGGTAAAGAATGATGGATCATTGAAAATTGGGATGCCGGGAGAAGTTGTTTTTTGATAAGTGGGGGAATAGGGATGATATTATCTATTATGAATACAAAGTCCCTGGTTCAATAAATAATTATTCTAATATCGAACATAGATTAACGAATAATGATTTAAGATATTGATTAGGTTTGAATAATGGTGAAAGAACAGAGTTCTTAAATGATAAAAATAAGTACATAATTTATCATCTAAACAAATAATTTATATTGATAAACATACATCAAATATCAAAAAAGTATAAAGAACACACTGTCCTTGATTCTGTGAGTTTTGAGGTTGGTGATGCTGAGCTTTTTGGTGTAATTGGCCCTGATGGTGCAGGGAAAACAACATTGTTTCGCATCATTACCTCGCTTGTATTGCCCAGCTCAGGAAGTGTTTCTGTAAATGGTTTTGATGTGGTAAAAGATTACCGGGAGATACGTAAGATAACCGGCTATATGCCCGGAAGGTTTTCCCTTTATCAGGATCTTACTGTGGAGGAGAACCTGCAATTTTATGCAACTGTTTTTGGTACAAGTGTTGAGGAAAATTATGATTTGATAAAGGATATTTATTCACATATTGAACCTTTCAAAAAGCGTCTGGCAGGCAAACTTTCAGGTGGAATGAAACAAAAACTGGCCTTGTCATGCGCTCTCATACACCGGCCACAGCTATTAGTGCTGGATGAACCCACTACCGGAGTGGATGCTGTTTCCCGCAAAGAGTTTTGGGATATGCTTAAGAAAA
>JAOZKQ010000197.1 GCA_029935275.1 Bacteroidales bacterium
CTAATCCACGATCAAATATTGCAAAAGAGATCTTCAATGCGTTTAGAAATGATGGTATGTGGATAGGAGCATATTTTTCAAAACCTGACTGGCATAATGAAAATTACTGGGATCCGTATTTTCCTCCTTTGGGAAGAAATGTAAACTATGATCCTGAGGTATATCCCGAAAAATGGCAAAAATTTGTTGATTTCACACATAATCAAATCATGGAATTGATGACGGATTATGGAAGTGTAGATATTTTATGGTTAGATGGAGGCTGGGTAAGTAAAAATTCACAGGAAGAATTGGATGGATTTTATAAAAACAAACACAAAGAAAGTCCATCTGGTTTTATTAAAAACACAATGGTTAGCCAAGATATAAAAATGGATGAACTGGTAATAAAGGCCAGAAAAAAACAACCTGGATTAATTGTGGTTGATAGAGCTGTTCATGGTAAAAATCAAAATTACTTAACACCTGAAAATAGGGTTCCGGATAAAACCTTACCCTATCCATGGGAATCTTGTATTATTTCTGGAGGAGGTTGGTCATATACCCAAAATGCTAAATATATGAGTGGTAGAAAAGGAATTCACACCTTAGTTGATATTGTCGCAAAAGGAGGTAATTTATTGCTGAATGTTGCTCCTGGACCTGATGGTAAATGGCAGCAGGGAGCATATGACCTGTTAAAAGAATATGGTGACTGGATGAAAATTAATAGCTCAGCAATATATGAAACCATTGCAATAGCACCTTATAAGGAGAATAACATTTGTTTAACCCAAAATAAAAATGGAAGTGTAAATATCATTTATTTGGCAAAAGAAGGTGAAGATAAAATTCCTACTGAAATTACTGTGAAATCTGTCCATCCAGCTAAGGGAGCAAAAATTAGATTGTTAGGAAATAATAAGAACCTGAAATGGAGGTCAAATGCATCTGAATTTACAATAACAATTCCTGAAAAGTTAAGAAATAATCCACCTTCAAAATATGCATGGGTATTTAATGTTTCTAAAATAAATAAATAATTTTAGTTGTTTCAATAATAATATAATAAAAGATGTATTAAAAACAGATAAAAATATGAACAAATCAATTGCAATTTTGTTGATCTTACTATTGCTGTTTTTAGCATCATGTGAACAAGAAACTAAGGCAGATAAGGAAGAACTGATTAAGTACAAAGTAGAAGAGTTATTGAAACAACTAACACTTGAAGAAAAAGTTTTACTTCTTGCGGGTAAAGATGCCATAGAACTTCCGGCTATTGCGCGACTCGGTATACCATCATTAAGAATGAAAGACGGGCCTCATGGAGTGGGAGATGGGGAAGCTACCTGTTTTCCTACGGGTGTAAATATGGGCTCCAGCTGGAATCCAGAATTAGTTCGAAAAGTTGGTGAAGCCATTGGAAGGGAAACCCGGGCAAGAGGCTACCATATTATTTTAGGCCCTTGTGTAAATATTCACAGGCAGCCATTGGGAGGAAGGAACTTTGAAAGTTTTAGTGAAGATCCTTTCCTTTCATCAAGGATGACAGTTGCTTATGTTAATGGAGTGCAGAGTGAGAAAATAGCAGTATGTGTTAAACACTACGCGGCAAATAATCAAGAAAAGGAAAGACACAGTATTAGTTCTGAGGTTGATGAACGAACATTAAGAGAAATTTATTTACCCTCATTTGAAGCTGCTGTTAAGGAAGCCGATGCATGGACAATGATGGCTGCATATAACAAGCTGAATGGTCAGTTTTGTACTGAAAACACTTGGTTGTTAAAAGATGTACTCAAAGAGGAATGGGGATATAAAGGAGTTGTTATTTCAGATTGGACAGCCGTCCATGACATCGCTGCAGTTAAAGCTGGAAACGACTTAGAAATGCCAGGTCCAGGACATACAGGGAAAGATTTGTGGAATGCTGTAAAGTCAGGAGAAATATCAGAACAAACCATAGATGAAAATTTAAGCCGAATTCTTAGGCTTATGGTGCAGGTTGGTTTATTTGATGAGCATCAACCTAAAGGTGAAGTAAATACAAAGAGACATCAACAAACGGCCTATGATTTGGCAGCAGAATCAATTGTATTATTGAAGAACGATAATGCTGTATTGCCTTTTGATAAGAGTAAAATTAAAAAACTGGCTATAATTGGTCCCAACGCCAAGGAAGCACGTATGGGTGGGTTGGGAAGTTCTACAGTAAAACCACCTTATTTGCACACCGTTTTTGATATTATTACAGAGAAATTCGGCAAGGAAATAAAAATATTGTACGACAAAGGTTGTGATTTTACTGACATGCCATCCATCGATTCCCTTTACTTTAGACCAGAGAGTGGAAAGCCCGGTCAATACGGATTGAAAGGTTTTTATTATACAGGAAGAAAATTGGAAGGAGAACCCATTATGGAACGAATTGATCCGGCAATTGATTTTGAATGGCCCATTGGTTATCCGGGAGGAGATGTGCCGGCTCAAAGCTATTCCATCAAATGGACAGGTAAACTATTGCCTCCTAAAACAGGAAAATATAAATTGGGATTAACCAATAACGATAACGCCAGATTATTCATCAATGGGGAACTGATTATTGATAATTGGGAAGACCTGAGATTAATTGACCCAAAAGTGGCAGAATACAATTTCATTGCAGGTAAAGAGTATGATGTTCAGGTTGATTTTAATCAGTGGGGTGCATCAGCTGGAGTACGTCTGGCATGGGAAATACCTGGAGAAGATATGATTGGTGATTCATTTGACAATGCAATTAAAATAGCCAAACAAGCTGATGCAGTAATAATTGTAGGCGGGTTTTCAAAGTATGCCGAAGGCGAAGGTGCAGACCGTAAAACCATTAATCTGTCTGGTTTTCAGGATAGGCTAATTCAAGCAGTTACTAAAGTTAACCAGAATTCAGTTATTGTATTGGTAAATGGATCCAATGTAGCAATGCCCTGGATTAATGAAGTTAATGCGGTTGTGGAGGCTTATTATCCTAATCAGGAAGGAAGCAGGGCCATTACTGATGTACTGTTTGGAATTGTTAACCCATCGGGAAAATTACCTGAATCATACCCTTTAAAATTAGAGAACAATCCTGCATTTGAATACTATCCGGGCAATAACAGTAAAACATATTACAAAGAGGGAATATTTGTTGGGTATCGCCATTATGATACAAAAAATATGGATGTTTTATTTCCATTTGGATATGGACTAAGTTATACCAGTTTTGAATATAATAATATTGTTGTTCAAAATAACTTACATGAGAATAGTAATGTAATGGTTGAATTTGAAATCAAAAATACAGGATTGGTATCAGGAAAAGAGGTTGCCCAAGTATATGTGGCAGATAAAAATGCTTCTGTACTTCGTCCGGTTAAAGAACTGAAAGGATTTAAGAAAGTCAAATTAGAACTTGGAGAAAGTAAAAAACTTGTAATTTCTTTGGATACCCGAGCATTTAGTTTCTATGATGTAGAAAAGCAGCAATGGGTGATTGAGACGGGTGAGTTTGAGATTTTAGTAGGAAGTTCATCAAGAAATATCATGTTAAATAAGCGAATTACAATAAAAAATGAAAATTTTAGATAAATTATTAATTGAAAAAAAGATGAACAAATCAGTTGCAATTTTGTCGATTTTATTGACGATGTCTTTAATATCATGTAAAAAGAAATATATAGAGATAACAACTAATAATAATGAATTTAGTATAGCCTTTAGCAATGACGGAAGGATAAGCGGGTTTTTTGACGAAGCAAAAAGTAAGAATTATTTAGATAATACTAAAAAGGCATATTTAATGTCTATTAGAATTGATGGAGAATTTGAATTTCCAAACGCCATGGAGAAAGAAGAAGAAATAATAAATCTCACTTATCCCTCAGGGACAATGGCAACTATTAAATATTTACAAAAAGAAACGTATAGTACCTTTGAGCTAATAAAAATTGAAGGTACACCAAAAGTTGAGCTAATTACATGGGGGCCTTATCCTACAACCATAAGTAAAATAATTGGAGAAACGGTTGGTGTTGTTCGTGGTGAAGAATTTGCGCTTGGGATTCAATCTTTAAATATTAAGACTTTAGGAGGTTATCCGTATCAGGAAAATGACTGTATGCCTGAATTTGATTTTTTTCAACAAAATGATGAATTTGATGTAAGTAGCGAAGGGAAACCACATGTGCTATATAGAATTGAAGCTGCAAAGCCAACGAAAAACGGAAGTGCATTACAAGCATTTTGCAGAAATCGAGATGAAGACAGGATCATTGAGAATTTGAACCATAAAAAATTTGTTGCTCCTGCTTATAATGATGGAGGTGTAATTGGTTCAAAAATTGCGCTTTTTGGATGCCCTGTTGAAAGATCTTTAGAAACCATTGGAGAAATTGAAATTGCAGAAGGTCTTCCACATCCAACAATTGACGGGCAATGGGGGAAAGCCTCTCCCGGAGCATCTGCTGCATATCTGATCATGGGTTTTACGGAAGATAATATTGATAAAGCTTTAGAGATAACTAAAAAAGCTGGATTGAAATATTTATACCATTATGGAAAAACATTTAAAAGCTGGGGGCATTTTGAATTGTATAAAGGTGAATTTCCTAATGGTTATGATGGAATGAAAATGTGTGTTGATAAAGCGAAAGAACAAGGGATTA
>JAOZKQ010000198.1 GCA_029935275.1 Bacteroidales bacterium
TGTTTTTGTTTATTACCAGGCTGGATTTATTCCCAGCATTCCATCTCTTTCAAATATATTTATTGCTTTCTATTTTTATTTTAAAACGCGGGAATCAAAAAAGATAAAAGATTTTTTTCTCAGTATTTTCTTTTTCACGCTGGCTGCTTTAAGCCGCACACCTTTTGCCATTTTTCTGATTGCAATGGCAGGTCAAGAGTTCATGGGTTTCTGTAAATATCGAAAATTCAATTTAAAAAAACTGATAAGCCTGACTTTTTCATTTCTAATTATTGGCTCCTATTTCCTATACAATACATACCTAAGGCAAAAGTACGGGTCAATTTTCTTATCACACCTCATGCCACCCGAAAATTTTCAAGACTTTTTTTTCCAAATAAAACAGACTTTCAAAAACTGGGGATTTCAATATCTATCAATTTCCCAACTTTTATTTTTAATAGTTGGATTGATCTATAAAGCATATCGGCTATCAACAAAGCAGGAAGTTTTCAAAAAAAGCAGTTCTCTTTTATTATATACCGGAATTGCCTTTACAGGAGCCTTTCTTTATTTTATACTGATGATCAAACAGTTTCCTGCGCATGATTATTATTTTTTGGATTCTTTCTTTCCTGTTATCATGCTTTTAATAATCTGGCTTTTTACAGGTATCCCATCTATTCAAAACAGGTTCTTATTTCCTGCTTACCTCGTTTTATTACTGTTCATATCAGGATTTGTTATTAATTCCATTAAGATACAAAAAGAAAGACGACAAACGGGGTTCTGGGATCATATTCAGATTACCAAAGAAAACTTCACAGGGTCAAAAACATTGCTGGATTCACTGGGAATTGAAAAAAATGCTAAAATACTGGTAATTGACGCCTATACACCGAATATCCCTTTCATTTTAATGGATAGAAAAGGTTATGCCATTTTAACTACTTCAAAAAAAAATATTCAAGAAGCACTTCAATGGGATTATGATTTTATAGCTATTCAGGACGGATTTTTAATTCCTGAAGTCATTAATTCCTACCCTGACATATTAAATTTAATTGAAAGGATAGGTGGTAATGGGAAGATTTCATTATACACAAAACGCAAAAGACCGGAGAAAACAAATATTCGAAGTTTTTTACAACTTGATAATGAGAAAACCCTTATCATTAAGAGAATAAATTTCGACTCTGTTCCTGATAAATGCTGGAATCACACCTCTTCTGTCTATAATGAAAAAGCTAAATCAATAACAGGAATTCTATCACCTAATGAAGAATTTGGACTAACTTTATCTTTAACCAATAAAAATAGCACAATAATTAAACCCCGTAAAATATTTTTCGAAGGGAAATTTCTTTTTCCTGAAGACCTTAACCAACTATATATGGTTGTATCACAAAAAATTACAAATTTACATTATTATTACATGCAAATTGAAATAAAATCAGGATTAAAAAACAAGAATGAATGGCAGACTATCTCTCTATTATTCACTCCATTACCCGGCATTGACATTTCTCAGGCAGAATTATCGGCCTACCTCTGGAATATAGGTGAGAATACTGTATTTTATGACAATATTTCAATTAGTCTGTTTTAATTAGCAAAATATCTATTGTTAATATTTCTAATTAAGAAAACTATATTGAGGAGAATCATATTCCATCTTTAAAATAAAAAGTTATATTTGCAGGATATTTTATTCTTAATTTTTTTATTTATTATGAACATTTACGTAGGAAATCTTAATTACAACATCAGTGAAGATGAATTAAGAGAAGTTTTTGAAAAGTATGGTGAAGTTACTTCATCTAAAATTATTTCTGACAAATATTCAGGAAGAAGTAAAGGTTTTGGTTTCATTGAAATGTCAAATGACAATGATGCAAACGAAGCTATTGAGAACCTTGATGGTACTGATGTAAAAGGCAGAGACCTAAAGGTAAACAAAGCCAGGGAAAGAAAAGAGTATTAAAACCGGAGCTTGCTTCCTCATTTTAATATCTTATAGACAGCTCAAATATATTCAGAGAATTGTCCGCTACTAAAAAATAAAAAGTTTTGACATTAGTCAAAACTTTTTATTTTAAGATTTGATTATTCATCCTTCTAAAGGGATAGTGTTGAGTATGTTTATGTACTAAATTTCGTTTCTCTTGCAGATTAAAACTTTCTGCGATCCCCATCGGGTTTTGTTCATTTTCCTGATTAGGAAGTGAACCTCTTACTAATGTACGAATTAAGTTCACTCAGTGACTTTATCTCCTGAGAAGAATTCCCGGATCTTACATAAAACCTCTCCGTTTTTTGCCCTGACTTATCCGCAAGTGTAACATATACTGGTTCCTGACCCTTTTTAACCTGGATTACACAGGTATGATGCTCACTAAGCTCTGGAAAATCAATAGTTATGTTATTTGTAGTAAATGAAATACCAAATTGTGTATTCAAAAGATTTCTTAAATGAATCTCAAAATAATCAGCACCAAACTTTTTCAGTGAATTAAAGTCAGATTCAAGTCCCAGGACTGTTTCATTATCATCCACTCCAATAATAAGAATTCCTCCATCACCATTACTAAAAGCGGCCACAGTCTTCAGGGCGACCTCCTCAAGCCTGGGATTTACCCTATTCTCTCTTAAGTCCCATCTTAAAGTTGACTTAAATTCAAGATTTTTATTTTCATTTCTCTTTACCAGTTCTTCCAAGTTAAAATCATTCTTATCAACATTGTCAGTATTTCCTCTTGTCAAGAAACTTTTTTTCCGTTTTCGGTAATACAACAATATAAAAAATCCTGAAAGAACTATAAATACGGCTAATATAAAGTATAGATTTTGTTTTATTTTTCCTATCAGAAGTTCATTTTCCTTAATTGCAATCCCATATGAGACAGGATACAGATTGGTTGTCTGCACCCACCACCTCTCATCATCAAGATTAAAAGTAAGTGTTCCCATATCTGCATCTTCAGTCATATCCAAACTCTTTACAATAAGGTAAAGGACAGTATCTTCTAAAGCCATACCAGGCAGATCATCTTTATTGTGAAGAATGAGAGTATCATTTTTCAGAGCTGGAATCTGAATAAAATCTCCATCCATCGTCTCAACAAAAATTTTTCTTTCTTTATACCACTTGTATCTAGTTAAAGCGAATACCACCTCTCTAACAGGAATCTCTAGAGTAACTGTGGTATTTTTATTGATAAAAACCGTGCCCTCCAGAACAGGTATCTTTGTGTATTGAGATTGAGCCTCTCCGTTCCAGCTTATACTGTTCGCTTCTTTACCGGGATTAACTACTCCCCCAGTCCATCTGCTTGCATTTATGTTTATAATTTCACTCCAACTGCTAATTTCTTTACCGGGTTCTTTAAACCGCTGCCATGTATATAAGGAATCTTCCTTACTAATAGCCGACCTAATGCTATACACATAAGAGCCTTTATCCCTGTACATTACAAATTCCTTTTTCTCATTTTCCCTGTAAATAACAGCCGAAAAAACCGGATGTGAAACAAAAAAATCATAGAAACTACTTTTTAAGGATATTTCATTTTCCAAATTAATATTCACATCCTCAACCAACTTCACTACTTCTATAAAATCTGCCCCTATTGGTTTAAAAAAAACTTCCAGGTCTTTTCCCAATTGTGTAGATACATTGACAATAATTTTTTCAGAAAACAAAGAATTCTGCTTACTCCTGACATATAATATTATCAAAGTAATAATGACACCTAATACAGCAATTGATATCCACTTAATTTGATTATTCATCATATTTAAAAACATGTGTGTAAAAGTGAAAAAAAAAGTCCATTGTTCAAAAAATCTCAAGACTAATAATATTAAATGAGCAATTTATCTAACTTTGGTTTTTTAATTCTAAACTTATATTTTAGTTATGCAAAAACTATTTTTATCCGCAATCATCTTATTACTGCTATCAGCCTGTAGCTCGACTAAAGTGAATCAAACTTATGACAAGAATACTGATTTCAGCCAATACCAGACTTTTAGTTTTCACCCCTGGGACCTGGAAAAATCACGAGAAATTAACCGCTTCGACCAGGAAAGAATATTCTCCTCCATTGCTAAAGAGCTGAAACACAAAGGATATACCCAGGTAAATGACCAGGGAGATCTTATTGTTGACATTTTTGTAATTATTGACAAAAAGCAAGGAACCACAGCATATATAAACCATTATGGGAGTCCATACTGGGGAGGCTATGGCTTCTATGGTTATGGTTACGGATATTCAACCGGATATTACTCAACCGTTGTAGGAACCTACAATTATCTACAGGGAACTGCCATTATTAATCTGTTTGACCGTTCAGAAAAGAAATTAGTTTGGCAGGCTACCAGTAACGGAGTTGTTAGTAATGACATGAATGAAAGGAGTGCCAACATACCTAAAATTGTTAGGCAAATGTTTTTTCACTTTCCAAAAAACAAAAAGAAAAAATAAATTAGCTTAAATTTATTACCACCAGGATGCTATATCAGTATATTATATAATAATTGCATCCTGTTATTATTTATTTAATTTTGCTGGAACATTAAAATAAACTGCTCAATTCATGAACCTTATTATTAAAGAGATCACTAAAAAAAAAGAACTACGAAAATTCATTCATTTTCCAGCCAGCATACACAAAAAT
>JAOZKQ010000199.1 GCA_029935275.1 Bacteroidales bacterium
GAAGGGACAGGCTTCATTCAATTTTAAAAAAGGACCTTAAAAACATTCATCTCCTCGGACATCCTGAAAAACGTTTACCCAATACACTAAATATTGGATTTGCCGAAGTGGAAGCCAATACTATTATTTCGGAACTGGAAAATGTTGCGGTTTCAGCCGGTGCTGCCTGCCATGCGGATCAGGTTGAGCTATCTCATGTACTTACAGCCATGAAAATCCCTGAAAAAATTGCAATGGGGGCAATTCGTTTCTCAACAAGTCATTTTACTACCAAGGATGAAATAACTACGGCAGGGAAAGAAATTGTAAAAACAGTATCATCTCTTCAAAAAACAGGCCTGGAAAAAGAACCGGCAACATCTATTACTGAAAAAATAAAACTGACCCATTTCACACATGGTTTGGGATGTGCCTGCAAGATACAGCCACAGATTTTAGAGAAAGTACTAAAAAATATGCCAATCTTCCATGATGAAAATATTCTTATAGATCAACAAACAAATGATGATGCAGCAGTTTACAGGATAAATGACAATCAGGCATTATTGGGTACCGTAGATTTTTTCACCCCAATTGTTGATGACCCCTATTATTTTGGAGCTATTGCAGCTGCAAATTCATTAAGTGATATTTATGCTATGGGAGGAACACCTCTCTTTGCAATGAATATTGTAGGTTTCCCAACCAACAGACTTCCTGTTAGTACCCTGGAAGAAATCCTAAAGGGAGCATATGACAAAGCTAAAGAAGCCGGAATTGGAATTCTGGGAGGGCATACTATTGATGATACAGAACCTAAATTCGGAATGGCTGTTTTGGGAATTGCTGATCCCGGGAAACTATTACGTAATTCCAATGCCAGGCCAGGTGACGTACTGATCTTAACCAAACCAATTGGAACTGGAATTATCTCAACAGCTATAAAAAAAGGAATCGTATCAAAGGAAATCATGGATTATACAATAGGTTTAATGGCTCAGCTTAACAAAATTCCTGCAGAAATAGCCCGAAACTACCCTGTATCAGCCTGTACGGATATTACCGGTTTCGGTTTACTTGGACATCTAATGGAAATGACTAAATCGAGTAAGGTTGATGCCAGCATATTTATAAAAGAAGTACCCCTGATTGATGGTGCCCTGGAGTTTGCCGAAAGTGAAATTATTCCGGGAGGATCAAAAAGTAATCTTCAATATGTATCGGAATCTCTTAAATTTGATAAGAACATATCCTACCTGGATAGAATTATATTAGCAGATGCCCAAACCTCAGGAGGATTACTTTTCAGTCTGCCTGAAGCTCATGCTGAAACAATGCTAAAAGATCTTAAGGCTGCAAAAATAACCGAAGCAAAAATAATTGGTAAGATCGATAAAAATGGTAAAGGGTTTATTCATTTGATTAAATAGTATGTGTCCATAAAGTCGGGAGTTTGAACTAGAAAGTTCAAATTCAAGGCGTGCGATAAATCTAAACCGCAGTCCCGAAAATCGGGATGAGGATTTAGATTTTGAGCAACAACGCAGAAGTTGGACTTTATAGACAAACTAAATAACAAGGAACCAGTTTAAAGCTAAAACTAAGCTAAAAAGGTAACAAAAATTGAAAAAAGACGTAAGTACTGGTAAGTTATTGAAATAATTATCCGGAATTAAAGTAACTGTTAACCAATGGCTTAAATAAACCATAGGGATTCTATAATCAAAAATGAGTAGCTCAGCAACTTTGGACATATGTAATAATATCAGAAATATTTTAAATATTTCTGATAAGCTCTGTTTTCTTGTTGATGAGCAACAAAAGATTGTTTTTGCCAATAAAAAAGCTTTAAAAGCACTTGGATGCAAAAAGAATGAAGTTCTAAACATGGACCTTCATTTAATTTACAAACTCGACGGGGAAGAATCAAACAAGTTCCAACTAAAGAAATCTTATCCAAATCTGTACCAACAAAGCTTTCAAAAACTTAGAACCAGGAATGGAGAATATATACCCATTTCAACAAAAATAACTTTACTTGAAGAATCAGGCGGGAGAATCTGGCTATTCAAATCTACAATTGACGTAAATAATGATACCAATAAGGTTGATATTAAGGAGAGGGACCTTTATAAAGATTTTTTAGATTTCTTACCGGAAATGGTTTGTGAAGCCGATTTAAGGGGGAATATCTTACTGGCAAACAAATACGCCCTGGAAAAGTTAGGTTATACTGAAAGTGAACTCACAGCGGGTATTAAGCTTTCAGATGTTTTTTATCCAGGTGAATTCCAAAGGGCTAAGACTTACTTTTTTCAGAAGATCAACGGCACGCACCCTGCCCCGCAGGAATATCTGGCTCAGGCTAAAAATGGAAAAACATTTTCTGTGTTAGCTGATTTTAAGATCAGCTATAAAGGTGCAAAAGCCTCAGGATTAAGGGGTTTAATGATTGACATCTCTTCCCGAAAAGAAAATGAAAATGAACTGGCCAAAGAAAAAGCTTACCTGGAAGACCTGATTGAAAGTGCACCTGAGGCCATTGTCCAAACTGAAAATAATAATAAGATTAAAAGGATAAATAATGAATTTAGCAACCTGTTTGGGTATAAACCCTCTGAAGTAATTGGAAAAAACATAGACCAACTTATCACCAGGGATAATTACAATGAAGCTGAATCGATAACAAAGTTAATCTATAAAGGAAAAAAAGTTTTTACTGAGGGAATTAGATACAACAAAAATGGTGAAGCCATTCACGTTTCTATTTCAGGTACACCTATTAATCTTAACGGGAAGCAAATTGGGACCTATGGTATTTACAGGGATATAAGTGCACGAAAGAAGTCAGAAAAGGTTCAAAAACTAATCCAAAATATCTCAACCTCTGTTTTAGTCTCCCCAAGCCTTAAAGATCTGCTTAGTTTAGTAAAGAAAGAATTAAGTACAATACTGGATACAACAAATTTATTCATCGCTTTCTATAATAAAAGTGATCATTCCCTTTCCTTTCCATTTTTTGAAGATCAAAATGACAAGTTTGAAACGGTTAGCGCTGCTAAAACTATTACAGGATTTGTTATTTCCAGTAATAAACCTGTATTGTTAAGAACTGACGATATTACTAAGTTGGAGGAAGATGGGGAAATTGATTTAGTTGGTACACCTTCAAAAATATGGTTAGGTGTTCCATTAAGAACAGGAAAAGAAGTATTTGGTGTGATTAGTCTTCAAAGTTATGATGATGATAAATTATATGATGAAGAAGACCTAAACATTCTTGTTTTTATTTCCAGCCAAATAAGCCTTGCTATAAATAAATTAAGAGTAGAAGATAATCTTAAAATTGCTAAAATTAAGGCCGAACAAGCTGCCATTGCCAAAGAACAGTTTTTATCTACCATGAGCCATGAAATAAGAACTCCATTAAATGCAGTTATCGGAATGTCGCAACTTCTATTATCGCAGAACCCACGGGAAGATCAGATGGAATTTCTTGAAGCTTTAAAATTTTCCGGAGAAAATTTATTATCTCTTATAAATGAAGTCCTTGACTACAGTAAAATTGAATCACAAAAGATCATTCTTGAAAAAATTGAAATAAATCCTGAAAAACTGGTAGGTGATATTTTAAAGATTTTAAAAGTAAATGCTGACCAAAGAAATAACAAATTTGTTTTAAATGTTGATAGCAATGTCCCGGAATGTATTGTTGGAGATAAGGTAAGGCTCAACCAGATAATTACAAATCTTGTTGGTAATGCAATTAAATTTACCGATAACGGACAAATAGGTGTTGAGATTAAACTGGAATCTGAAACGGAAGAGGGATATGTACTAAAATTTGCTGTTACGGATACAGGAATTGGAATTGATAAAAATAAGTTAGACTATATTTTCGAAAGTTTTACCCAGGAAAAATCAGATATTACCCGTCTTTTTGGAGGAACAGGCCTGGGACTTACTATTACCAAAAAATTAATCAACCTTCAAAAGGGTGATATTTTTGTTGAAAGTACTCCTGGAGAGGGAAGTTGTTTCTGGTTCCGTCTGCCATTTTTAAAAGGAGATAAGAAAAATCTAAAAACAACAGATCAGGAAAACGAAATATTAAAAGACCTGGATGGCATGAAAATCCTTATCGTTGAGGATAATGCCATCAACAGACTGGTAGCCAGGAAGTTTTTGGAGGAATGGAAAATCGAGGTAGTAGAAGCTGAGGATGGGAAAATTGGGGTTGAAAAAGTTAAAGAAAATGATTTGGACCTTGTGTTAATGGATCTTCAAATGCCGGTAATGAATGGCTACGATGCTACTAAAGAGATCAAATCAATGGAAAACGGAAAATATAAAGACTTGCCTGTCGTGGCACTTACCGCCTCCATACTTTCAGGTATTCAGGATGAAATTGACCAGGCAGGACTGGATGGTTTCTTAATTAAACCATTTAAATCACCTGACCTTTACAGACTTATAAAAAGTCACCTAAGGAAATAAAAGTACTCCCCCCCATAACCGCCCCTGGTATAATCAATAAAAATATATTGCTTCAGGAAGTCATCTATTCAGAATTTTTCTCGTATAGGAAGATCTGGTTTATTATTTTAGCTTTGCTAAAGTAAAAAATCATACACAGGATGGAAAGATGGTCGCTCAAAAATAAATATACCCTGATAAC
>JAOZKQ010000200.1 GCA_029935275.1 Bacteroidales bacterium
TCCCCGGTCGGAAAAATGTAGATGCCGTTTCTTCAGCTACTGAACAGTATTTTGCCGGAAGGGGTTTGCTATATACTTATAGAAATGGCCGAAGAGTAGATACTACACATTTGCATATTAAAGAATGGCTTGACGCTATTCGTCACGGGGGTAAAACCAGTTGTAATATTGATATGGGATTTGAGGAGGCAATGACAGCTCACATGGGAACAATTGCTTATAGGGAAGGAAGAAGAGTAGAATGGGATGCTGAGAATGAGAAAATCATTTAATTTGGCTTGACCATGGGGTTGTTTGATGCGAACCTTTGATTTTTCTATTTCGTTTTAATTGATTAAATTTATTTTTTTAAAAGATTTGTGAATTCAATATTTTCCAAAATAAGGATTTAGTATAACGATTTGTTTCCTAACTAAAACTATTCATCATGACAACAAGAAGAAAATTTATTAAGAAAACTTCTCTCCTTGCAGCCGGGAGTATGATCCTTCCATTAAGTTCCTTTAAACCGGCAAAAAGTGCTTCTTATGGCTTGATCCTCTACACTGTAAGGGATGCCATGGCTAAAGATGTAATGGGAACACTTGAAAAAGTTGCTTCTGTTGGATACGAATCTGTGGAAGCAGCAGGCTATTCAAATGGACTATTTTATGGAATGAAGCCGACTGCCTTTAGAAAAGCAGTTGAGTCTTTTGGACTAAAATTATTGAGCAGCCATCATGGCGTTACTGAAGACAATCTGGAAAGGACTGCCGGTGATGCCGCCGAAGCAGGCCTCAAGTATGTTGTTAAACCATCCTTCCATGCAGAAACCATTGATGATTATAAAAGAGGTGCAGAGGATTTTAACAAGTTTGGAGAAGCATTTCAAAGGGAAGGTATCCGATTTGGCTATCATAATCATGCTTTTGAATTTGAGAAAATAGATGATGTTATTCCTTACGATGTTCTGTTGGAAAATACGGATCCTTCCCTGGTTTGTATGGAACTGGATTTGTACTGGATTAAAAAGGGAGGTTTTGAACCATGGGATTATTTTGAAAAGTACCCTGGAAGGTTTGAACTATGGCACGTAAAGGATATGAAAGAAAAAGGTAAACAGGAATTTACCGAAGTTGGAAACGGAATTATAGATTTTAAAAAGATCTTTTTTCTAAAAGACCTTGCCGGAATGAAAAATTACTTTGTTGAGGAGGATAATTGTAAAGATTACCCACCCTTTGAGAGTATTAAGATTAGCGTGGATTATCTTAAAAAGATGGGTTTTTAGCCTTCCTGATTACTCAGGGCTTAAAACAATTGCCGTCAATAGAATTGACTAAAAGACGATTCTATCTGGCGGTTTTTCTTTTAACTTCAATAATTGGCAAGCCTGTTAGGGTACTTATTTTTTCTGCTTCATCCCTGGCTGTTTGAATATCGGAACAATGCATAACCGGAATCCGGGTTTTATTTGAGTTACTGTAAAAATTTATTCTATAGCCTGTTTTATTTGTTTCAGTTTGCCGGTTACTTCGGCTATATGCACGATAACTAATAATTGAACGACTAAGCCTTATCTCTGAAAAGATATTCATATCAAGCCACTTGCCTGTTTTAGTAAGCCCAAAGTAACTTGTATAATATTTTACTTTTTTCTTTTCTGTATCTATTAAAGTTCCGGTTGTCGAAAAGGCAGTAAATGCTCCAGGAATAATTAGAATTATTGAACCTATAGAGTGAAAGGCGAAAATGATTCCAACTACGATTATAGTATATCCTGCAAATGTTCCGGAAGGGCCGAAAACCTTATCTAATTTGTTGTTAATTATCATGGTTTCAAACTATAAATGGTTACATTTTTGTATTGTCCAATCTTTTTATCAATAAACTGTTTGAAAATTAGAGGATCAAAGCCTTCTTTTTCATATACAATGAGATAATTGGCTCCAAACTTAATGCATTTCTCCATTTCTTCCGGCTTGTCCTGTATATTGTAACTTGTCCAGCCCTTTTGATTCATAAGATAAAGGCTGATGTTGATGCTATGATCAGGCAAACAGATTACCCTGTCATTTTCATTTATTCCAATTGATCGCAGATATGGTGCAATGGTTTCTAAGGCATAGGTGTATTTTGTCCTGTTCTCATTCATCCATTGATCTTGGCTGTAACGATCGGTTATTCTGTTTCTGGCAAAACTTATATTATGAAGAAGAAAGGCAAGGAAAATTATTTTCAGGACCAGTGAATTAAAAATCCTGATTTTCCATTTTTTCAACAAAATCAGAAAGTTGAGCAAAATAAAAGGAACCAGTATTAAAAGGTTAATTGTATAATAATCATGACTTTCAAAGGCCTGAAAAAATAAAAGGAAAAAGGCGGCCATTCCGAGAGACAAAAGACCTAAAATGGTCAATAGGAATTTATTTGCTCTTCTGTAAAAAATAAAGACACTCAACCATATTGCCAATAGCGAATAACTGATCTCTTTGTTGAAATAATCACTTTTGAGATGTTCTTTTATTGCAAGAAAAGTATTATGAATATGGCTGCTATCTGTGGCCCAGATAGGAAGGGTGCCAATCAGAAAATAGTTTCTATTATGGGTTTCGTTATAGGAATAAGCATATAAATACCATAAGCTTACAGTCAATAATAAAATAAGGATGGGGGTAATTGTTTTCAAAAAGGAAGGAAATATTTTTTTGTCATTTTTGAATTGGATGATTCCAAAATATTCGATCAGAAAAGTGGTAATAATTGCAATGAAACATAATAGGGCTGAAACCTTAAGCAGACCAGCTATCAGGAAAAAGAATGTAGAGATATAGAAATACCGGTATTCTTGTGATTTATAAAACTTTCGGAAAAAGAACAGGGCCAAAAGGGCTAGACTAAATGCCGGTACATTGGTGAGAAAGTTAAAAGAATAATAAACCAGCATGGGTGAAGTATATAACAGAATTACCCCAGTTATAGCCCAAAAAGTATCTTTAAGAACATGCTCCAGTGTTTTAAACAATGCAAATAATCCCAGGAAGCTAATGAGCAGGGTAACTATTCTGAAAATATACTCATGGAAGCCAAAAACTTTCCAGAGTTGAGCAACAAAATAGTATAACCCGGGAAAATCGCTGGCTGTTTGTCCTGTTCCATCACCGGCCAGATTGTGCATTGCAGGTTTTAAGAAAGGATTATCATCCTGAAAGTAGTTAAATGTAATAGACAAACAATCACATTGCCTCCATTGGTGAATACCCTGGGGGCGCAGGGTGAGAATGTTTTGGAAATTGTAAGTGAAAGATAGAATTGTGAGTATGATAATAAACAATAACCCGGAATATTTAGGAAAATACCAGGATTCTGACAGATTAAAAAGTCTGATTTTATTCCGGCTTTTATGCATTTAGCAAATTTATGATAAAATGGTTCTTCTTTTAAAGTTTTCTCTTTTTATTTTTGTTGTAAATGAATGACCAATTACAACTAACTTTTTCAGGATGCAAAATATTAGAGGCTAGCTTGCCGGATTAACAAAAGGGGTCCACTTTTTATTGCTCTTAGCTGATTCAAGAACAGTTTGAATAAATGCCATACCTCTAATACCATCTTTTGCATCAGGAAAATCATAATTTGAACCAGCTGTTTTTTCATTACTTAATTTTGCTCTTAAAGCCTTTGCAAATTCCAGGTAAATGTTTGCAAAAGCTTCAATGAAACCTTCAGGGTGACCGGCAGGAAGTCTGCAGTAACTTTTAGCAATTTCTGAGAGTCCAGGCGAGTTGTTTCCTGCCCGTAATATTTGAATAGGTTTATTAGCCCATCTTACTATAAGGGAGTTTGGCTCCATCTGTGCCCACTCAATGCCACCTTTTTCTCCATAAACCTTTATCTTGAGGTTGTTTTCTTCACCGGTACTTACCTGGCTGGCAATAAATACTCCTCTGGCTCCGTTTTTAAACCGCATCAAAATGCCTATATCATCTTCCATTTTCCGACCGGCTACAAGGGTGCTTAATTCTGTACTGATTTCTGAAACTTCCAGGCCTGTAATATATTCTACCAGGTTTTCAGCATGAGTACCAACGTCCCCCATGGTAAGCACATTGCCTGTTATTTTTGGGTCAGACCTCCACGCAGCTTGTTTATGATCAGTTAACTCCATTAGAGTTGCAAGCCAGCCTTGAGGATATTCTACCACAACTTTTCTTAATTCACCCAAAATACCTTCACGAGCCATCAATCTTGCCTGTTTAACCATTGGATATCCGGTATAATTATGAGTAAGCATAAAAATTAATCCACTTTCTCTAGCCAGTTGCTCAAGTTCCATGGCCTCCGCTACATTAGTTGTTATGGGTTTGTCACAAACTACATGGAACCCATTTTCAAGAGCTAATTTTGCCTGGGAGAAGTGCTGGTTATTCGGGGTTACTATTGAAACAAAGTCCATTCGTTTACCTGCAGGAAGGCCTTTTTCCTTAATGATCATCTCCTGATAGCTGTCATAAATCCGGTTTTCAGGGAGATATAAACTACGTCCTGTTTCTCTTGACCGTACAGGAAAACTACTGAAAGCACCACATGCCAGTTCAATTTGACTATCCATGATGGCTGCTTTTCTATGAATATCTCCAATAAATGCGCCCTGAGATCCTCCGATCATTC
>JAOZKQ010000201.1 GCA_029935275.1 Bacteroidales bacterium
CTGAGAAAACTCCTTCAATACTTCCTGTATAGGCAATAAGTTTTTTTGCATTAATCGGGCCAATTCCGGGGATCAGGCTAATTCCTATTTTGTATTTAAGATCATTCTTATTCATCAGACATCAAAAATAGAAAACTTTGATTCCAATGGTACTTTTATTTTATAAATACTGTAAAAGAATTTTAAATATGGACCAAAAAACTATAAATGAGAATGCACTTATTCTAATTTTAACATCATTTAACATTCTTTAATATTTCTTCATACTATTATGGTATATCTTTGTTCCGAAGATTAAGAAAACAATGTAAAGATGTTTTTTTAAGATTTTAGGTTTAGGTTTAATTTTAGGGTTTATTAGGGGGAAAAGGATGGCAAATAGCCATCCTTTTTTTATTGGTGTGTGTTTTAGATTCTATATAGTCTTTGCAAGAAAACTAAGTATCAGATGAGAAAACGTCAAGAATGAGGCTTTCGTAGTTTTGAAAATCAGGAGTTTACTAATGTAAATGACTGTTTTCAAAACAAGAGTAACGAAATTATTAACGTTTTCTTGCTGAAACTATATAACACCTTGGTCGAGCATTGCATTGGCCACTTTTAAGAAACCGGCAATATTTGCACCTTTTACATAATCAACATAGTCGTCCACAGTTCCATGCTCTACACAAGCCTCATGGATATCCTTCATAATCTGGTGGAGCTTATCATCTACCTCTTTTCGTGACCAGCTCATTTTCATTGCATTCTGAGACATTTCCAGTCCTGATGTAGCTACTCCTCCTGCATTGGCTGCCTTACCCGGGGCAAAAAGGATTTTATTTTTATGAAATACCTCAATCGCTTCAGGGGTACAGGGCATATTTGCGCCTTCACTCACACAAAAACAATTATTTTTAATAAGCATTTCAGCATCTTCTTCATTCAACTCATTTTGAGTAGCACAGGGTAAAGCAATATCTGCTTTTACTTCCCATGGCCTTTTCCCGGCATGGAATTCTGCCTCAGGAAAACGATCGGCATAAGGTTTGACAACATCATCATTGGTTGCTCTCAGCTCAAGCATGAAATCAATCTTTTCCCCCGAAACGCCCTGAGGATCATAAATATATCCATCAGGACCAGATAGAGTAACTACTTTTCCCCCGAGTTCTGTTGCTTTTTGGACAGCACCCCAGGCAACATTGCCAAAACCCGAAACTGCTACAATTTTATTTTTAAAACTCTCTCCTTTTGTTGCGAGCATTTCTTTTGCAAAATACACATTTCCAAACCCTGTTGCTTCAGGGCGTATAAGGCTTCCGCCCCAGCTTCTTCCTTTTCCTGTAAGTACACCGGTATGCTCTCTTGCTAGTTTTTTATACATTCCATACAAGTATCCTATTTCACGGCCACCTACCCCAATGTCTCCTGCTGGTACATCTGTATCAGGACCAATAATATGCCATAATTCAAGCATGAAAGACTGGCAAAAGCGCATGATCTCAGCGTTGGATTTCCCCTTTGGATCAAAATCACTTCCTCCTTTCCCTCCACCCAGAGGCAAGGTGGTCAAGCTATTTTTAAAAATTTGTTCAAATCCCAGAAATTTTAAAATACTTAGTGTAACACTGGGGTGAAACCTTAAACCTCCCTTGTAAGGACCAATGGCATTGTTGAATTGTATCCTGTATCCTAAATTCACATGTGTATCTCCTTCATCATTAAGCCAGGAAACCTTGAAAGTAAGAATCCGGTCGGGCTCAACAAGCCTTTCCAGTATTCCTGCAGCCTCAAACTGAGGATTGTCGTTATAAACGTCTTCAATAGACTCTAAAACTTCCCTGACTGCCTGTAAATACTCTTGTTCACCAGGGTGTTTTTGCTCTACCTTATTGATGAAATTTTCTACATTCATAATATTTTTGTTTTAGATTGAGAATTATGCTTATTTAAGATTAGAATTTTTACAAATGTAAGTTTGCTATATGATACAAAATTATGATTTTACTCATATAAAACGTGTATTAAAAATTAGTTTATAGTTTAGTGTAACTATCTCATTATTGGATTACTAAGTGCTTTTATCAATTTCGTTTTTTGAATTGGGCTCAAACCTGTGACAGATATAGGAGGATAGTTGGCTATCCCTTTTTTCATTTTTCTAAAGATAAACAGGTTTTCATGTAAATTAAAAAAAGATTTTTTTACTTCAAATCCATGGAATTCCTTTATTGGAAATTGAATGGTCCTTTTAGCCCCCGGGGAAAATCCAAGATTATAATATTTTATGGTAATGCTGTTATTTTCGTTTGAGAAATGTACATATTGATATTTTAAGACTATGGGTATAAGCATAATAATAAGATAAATGACAAAAAGCATAATAATAAGTTGCGTTCTTGTTATTACACCAAAAACAGGTTTGTAGAAAAATGGGATGGTATAAAAAGCCGCAATGGAGCAAACCAGTACAATTGTACTGGTCAGATTTTGTACCCATACTTTCATTGGCATATTTGAATTCTCAATAATCATTTTTATTTTTTATCAGTAATTTAAGTGCATTCAGGCATTGCAATCCAGATAATTTTTATCATAGAAATAGCTTACAAATTTAATTAATTCTGTTCATAGTTCAAAGTTTAGATTATTGTTTATACCGGATCTTCTTTTCTTTTTAAAAAAGTATATTAGTAAATTTCCGCACTCTTCCTCAAGGATACCCTCTTTTACTTTTGTCTTTTTATGCAATATATTTTTTGGAAGTTTTTTATACCCTTTTTTATCATCATAAGCACCGAAAACCAGAGTTCCAAGTTGTGACCAGTTTAAAGCTCCTGCACACATAATACAGGGTTCAAGAGTTACATAAAGGGTGCAATCATTTAGATATTTGCCTGAAAGAAAGTTTCCGGCAGAAGTTATGGCCTGCATTTCAGCATGAGCAGTAACATCATTAAGTGTTTCCGTAAGATTATGTGCCCTGGCGATAATTCTCCCGGAAGAAACAATGATGGCCCCGACCGGAACTTCATCTTTTTCGAGTGCCTTTTTTGCCTCTTTCAGGGCTTCTTTCATAAAATACTCATCGTTAAGCAATAGATTTTCCATAAGGCTTGCAAGCTGATTAATTAGTGTCTATCCATAAAGTCGAGAGTTTGAACTAGAAAGTTTAAATTCAAGGCGTGCGATAAATCTAACCCGCAGAATACTAGTGTATTTGAGGTTTTAGATTTTGAGCAACAACGCAGAAGTTGCACTTTATAGACAAACTCTAATTATACTGAATACGAAGATAGTTAGATTTAAGGAATTTCTGTACTTTTGCAATTCTTAAATAAAAACAGATTATGACCAGAAATAAATTCAGAACCCATACTTGTGGTGAATTAAATATTGAAGACGTTAAGAAAGAAGTAGTTTTAAGTGGTTGGGTGCATAAATCCAGGGATCTTGGCGGGATGACCTTTATTGACTTGAGGGATCGTTATGGGATTACGCAACTTGTTTTTAATATGGATATTGATGCAGCCTTGTGTGATGAAGCCCGAAAACTGGGAAGGGAATATGTGGTTCAGGTGAATGGGCTTGTAATGGAAAGAAGTAATAAGAACAAGCAGCTTCCTACAGGCGATATTGAAATTGTTGTAGAAAGTTTTCAGGTGCTGAGTAAATCGGAAATCCCACCTTTTACTATTGAAAAGGAAACAGATGGAGGAGAAGAATTGCGTATGAAATACCGGTATCTCGATTTAAGAAGGGAGCCATTAAAGAAAAATATACAGCTACGGCATAAACTTGGGAAGAAAGTCAGAAATTATCTTGATTCACAGGACTTTATAGAAATAGAAACCCCTTATCTTATCAAATCAACCCCTGAAGGAGCGCGCGATTTTGTTGTTCCTTCAAGGATGAACCAGGGACAGTTCTATGCCTTGCCACAGTCCCCCCAGACCTTCAAACAGCTATTAATGATTGCAGGTTATGACAAGTACTTTCAGCTGGTAAAATGTTTCCGTGATGAAGACCTGAGGTCAGACCGGCAACCGGAATTTACTCAGATTGACTGTGAAATGTCTTTTGTTGATCAGGAAGATATCCTTCAGACTTTTGAAGGCCTGATAAAATATGTATTTTCAGAAATTAAGGGAATTGATTTTGATTTTGACTTTCCAAGAATATCTTACGAGACGGCAATGAGTGATTATGGTTCGGATAAACCCGACTTACGCTTTGGGATGAAAATAAAGGAACTAACGGATTTGGTTAAAGGAAAAGGTTTCAGGGTTTTTGACCAGGCGGAGTATATAGGGGGTATTTGTGTTCCTTCTTGTGGTAATTATTCCAGAAAACAATTGGATCAGCTTACCGCTTTTGTTACTCAGCCCCAAATTGGCGCAAAGGGGATGGTATATGTAAAAATCAATGAAGAAGGAGGTCTTAAATCATCTGTAGATAAGTTTTTTAATCCAGATGCCTTAGAACAATGGAAAAATACTTGTCAGGCAAATGACGGAGACCTGATCCTGATACTTGCCGGACCAAAAACAAATACATTAACGGCATTGTCAGCATTGCGCCTGGAGATGGGGGGTCGACTGGAACTATGTAATCCTGAGGAATATAAGCCATTGTGGGTAGTAGATTTTCCTTTATTGGAATGGGATG
>JAOZKQ010000202.1 GCA_029935275.1 Bacteroidales bacterium
AAGAAAGCTAAATTGAAAATAAAAAAATAATATGGAACGCAATTTAATAATATCCAGATATTATAGACATACACTAATTATGGATTCCTGGATTCCTGTAATAATTATTTTTAAAAATAAGCTTATGCTGAGCAAATTAACCATATTAGTGATTTTTAGCCTTATGGTAGGCTGCAGCCCTGACCAGAAACTAACAAATGATTACCCAATACAACCGGTATCATTTACAGATGTTAAGATAACTAAAGGATTTTGGTTAAAATGGGAGGAAATAAACCAGAAAGTTACTATCCCATATGAATTTAAGAAATGTGAAGAAACCGGCAGAATCAGTAATTTTGCTAAAGCAGGTGGATTAGAAGAAGGCAAGTTTGAAGGAATTTATTTTAACGATTCGGATGTTTTTAAAGTAATTGAAGGGGCTGCTTACTCCCTGCAGGTACATCCTGATAATGAACTGGAAACTTACCTGGATACCCTGATAGCTAAGATTACAGCAGCACAGGAACCGGATGGCTATCTTTATACTAACCGTACTATTAATCCTGAAAAAGCAGCTGATGGTGCAGGGACTGAACGCTGGACAAACTTAAAGGATTATCATGAGCTTTATAATGTAGGCCATATGTACGAGGCAGCAGTTGCATATTATCAGGCAACAGGAAAAAGGTCCTTACTGGATGTAGCCATTAAAAATGCAGATCTGGTTTCCGCCACATTTGGCCCCGGGAAAAACACCGGTGTTCCCGGGCATGAGGAAATAGAAATTGGGCTGGTAAAGCTTTACAGAATTACAGGTGATATTAAATACCTGAACCTGGCAAAGTTCTTTATCGACCAACGGGGTAATGCTGACGGCCATAAGCTATATGGCGTCTATTACCAGGATCACAAGCCGGTTATTGAGCAGGATGAAGCAGTAGGCCACAGTGTACGTGCAGGATACCTTTACTCTGGAATGGCAGACATTGCAGCGCTTACCGGAGATGAGAAATACATTAAGGCACTGGATAAAATATGGGAGAATGTAATTACAAAAAAATTATACTTAACCGGTGGAATTGGTTCCAGCAGAAAAGGTGAAGCCTTTGGGGAAGGTTACGACCTCCTTAATGCAACAGCTTATACTGAAACATGTGCAGCCATTGCCAACATGCTCTGGAACCACCGCATGTTCCTTCTTAAAGGTGAATCAAAATACATGGATATCTTTGAGAGGGTTCTTTACAATGGTTTTCTGGCCGGAATCTCATTAGAAGGTAATACCTTCTTTTATCCCAACCCCCTGGAATTTGATGGTAAATACAAATTTAACCAGGGTGCTACATGTCGCTCCCCCTGGTTCAACTGTTCCTGTTGCCCGGTAAATATTGTCCGTACACTTCCCTCAATTCCTGGATATGTATATGCCATAAACGACAATGATCTTTACATTAATCTATTTATTAATAGTAAATCTACCCTCAATATAAATGAAAACAAGTTCAGTCTCACCCAGGAAACAAATTATCCATGGGAAGGGAAAATCAAAATAAGTGTTTCGACTGATCACAAGTTTCCGGCATCTTTCCATTTAAGAATTCCTGGCTGGACCGACAATCAACCTGTTCCTGGCAATCTTTACAGATATGCTGAAAAGTTAAAAAACAGACCAACGTTGCTTGTAAATGGGAGGGAACTGGATTATCCTAAGGAAAAAGGTTACCTTGTTGTTAGCAGAAACTGGAAGGATGGTGATATTATTGAACTAAATATTCCTATGCCTGTAAGAAAAGTTCTTGGTAATGACAGACTGTTGGATGACAAAAACAAAATTGCCCTTGAAAGAGGTCCCATTGTATATGCTGCAGAAGCTATTGACAATGGGGGTAGAGTATTAAACCTGCAACTTGACAAATCACAGAAATTCAAAAATGAATTCAAACCCAAGCTCCTGAATGGGGTAAGTATAGTTACCGGAAAATCAAAGCTTATAGATGTCACTCCCTCACAAATAAATGAAGTCGGGGAGCAGGACTTTATGGCTATTCCTTACTTTGCATGGGCTAACCGTGAAATTGGAGAAATGGCAGTGTGGTTGCCCTACAATAAGAAACCCTTTAAAATAAAACCTAACCTGGCATTTAAGAGAAAAGTTAAAATTGAATACAAGGCCAGTGACAAATTTGGAAGTGCTGCTCAGCTAACAGATGGTTATCAGGCAGAACCGGAAGATCTCCTTTCATGGACCGGTTTTGAAGGCACGGATATGGTAGCTATCATAGACCTTGGGGGAACTTACCCGATAAAAGAAGTTTCAGTGGGATTTTTACAAATTACAGATCTTTGGATATTCATGCCTCTGGAATTGGAAGTTTCCGTGTGGGATCCTGATTCAGGTTATGGTAAACCGGTAATACTTGAAAATACAGTTCCAGAGGATAAACCTGGAGAATTCCGTAAAGATTTTTCTGTAAAACTTCATGGAGTGAGAACCAGCCATTTAAAAATTACAGCTAAAAACAGAAAGGAATGCCCGGACTGGCATCCCGGAGCAGGTGGAAAAGCATGGATTTTTGCCGATGAGATCATCATTGAATAAAGTTCGATTATCATTTTATTATAAAACACAACTATGAAAAAACTAAGTCTTCTATCTTTTATCTTTATTTTGTTTGGAAAAATTATTTTTGCCACACTTTGGGCACCCTCCATTATCTCTGACAACATGGTTTTACAACAATCATCTGAATCAACAATATGGGGATGGACTACCAAACCTAATGAAACCATTAAAGTTACTGGCTCATGGAATAACGACACTATTACCACGTTGGCTTTTCAAGGGAGCTGGTCACTTCAGCTTCCCACACCAGAAGCTGGTGGCCCTTTTCAAATAAGTATCCTTGGCCATGAAAATATCATTTTGAAAAATATAATGATTGGGGAGGTATGGATCTGTTCCGGGCAATCCAACATGGAGTGGACCCCTACCGCTGGCCTTGACAATGCTAAGGAAGAGATACAAAATGCAAAATACCCAAAAATCAGGTTCTTTTTCATACCTAAACACAAATCAGATACTCCACAGGACGATACTCCCGGCTATTGGGCGGAATGTACTCCTGAGAGTATAAAATATTTCAGTTCCGTTGGTTACTTTTTTGGTCGTGATCTTCATAAAAAGCTAGATGTACCAATTGGTCTAATTTACTCTAATTGGGGAGGAACCGCTGTGGAAGTTTGGATAAAAAAGCAACTTATTGAACAGGACCCTGAATTAAATAAAGCTGCCAAATTAGTGCAAGAAAAAGTTTATGCATGGTGGCCATCAAATCCGGGAGAAGCCTACAATGCTATGATCCATCCAATTACAAAATTTAACATAGCTGGTGTAATATGGTACCAGGGAGAATCAAATACAGCAAATGCCTTGTCCTATTACCAATCCTTTCCTTTGCTAATCAAATCCTGGCGCGAAGAATGGAAAAAAGACTTTCCCTTTTACTATGTACAGATCGCCCCTTTTGACTATAAAGGAAATAATGTAAATGCTGCTATTGTAAGAGACGCACAGTTGAAAACCCTGGATGTCCCAAATACAGGAATGGCCGTTATTAATGATATAGGAGACCTGAAAAACATTCATCCAAAAAATAAATTGGATGTTGGTCATCGGCTGGCCCTGTGGGCACTGGCAAAAACTTATGGAGTAAAAGACCTGGTTTTTAGTGGACCCATTTATGAATCAATGGAAATAAAAAATAAAAAGGCAATTATTCATTTTAAATATGCAGAGCAGGGCCTTTTGAAAAAAGGTAAAAAACTTATTGATTTTTATGTTGCAGGTGAAGACAAAGTTTTTCATCCGGCTGAAGCAATAATTAGTGGGGTAACAGTTGAGGTTTCAAGCAAAAAAGTCCAAACCCCGGTAGCAGTACGGTTTGCCTTTACAGATATCGCACAACCCAACTTATTTAACAAAGCCGGATTACCTGCATCTGCTTTCAAAACTGATGACTGGAAAATTGAACAATAAAATGAATATCAGACATTTCCTATGTTTAAAATGGCATTGCTAATCAAAAAAGAAAGGGATAATAGTCATTTGTTATTTTACTTATTATCAGCAAGGTAAGACGATACTAATATGAATAAAAAGCATTATTTTCTTTAAAGGATGAAAGATTTTTCAAATATAAATACATTTTACACAATAACTAAAAATGTTGATTTCTTTCCGCCTTAGAAAAAATGCGTTAAAAAAATCTATGAGTGTAGCGTTAAAAAAGAATAGATTTTTAGCAATTTTTTCCACAGCGGTCCCGAGAATCGGGACTTACATTTTTTTTTTGGCTGAAGCAAAAAAGTAAGTGCCCGTCCGGCAAAAGGACAAGCATAAATATTATTTATTACTCCAATGATAAAACTATATGGGAAATATTAGTGAATAATACTATTGGATAAGAATTATGTTTAACATATTGCTGACAGGTTGAACCACTGCAGACAAAATATAGTTGGAAGACTGAAATAATGGAAGGTTGGAAGGTTGGAAGGTTGGAATTTGATAGATAAATTTACAAAACCTAAAAAATAATAATATCATAGCCAGCATTTTGTTTCCCTTTTTAATTTAGCATAGATTTACATATCTTTACCTTAAT
>JAOZKQ010000203.1 GCA_029935275.1 Bacteroidales bacterium
AGGATTTTAAAAGATTAGGAATTTCAAAAAAGCTTAGTTTTCTTGCTGACACTATATAGGTAATAAGCTACGCATATACCATTGTGTGCAACCAAACAGAACGATACAGACAGAGATTTTCTTCACATAAAAAGGAGATAAAATGACAGAATTATAATTATTAGTAGACTTTCATAAAGATGCTGACAGACAAGGACCAGGAAGTTCTTTTGAAACGATGAAAGCATTGAATTTGATAGGCGTGGATAAAAATTATAAATTAAAAATTGCGGATATTGGTTGTGGGTCTGGTGCTCATACAATCGTCCTTGCTCAAAATACAAATGGACAGATTACAGCAGTAGATTTATTTCCAGAATTCTTAGGAAAATTGGATAATAAAGCGAAAGAATTAGGATTACACAATAGAATAAAAATACTTGAAAAATCAATGGAAGATTTACCTTTTGACAATGAAGAATTTGATATAATTTGGTCAGAAGGAGCAATTTATAATATGGGTTTTGAAACTGGGCTAAAAGAGTGGAAAAACTATTTAAAACTGGTGGATATTTGGCTGTAAGTGAAATATCATGGACTACAAATTCAAGACCAAATGAAGTTGAAGAACATTGGAATAATGAATATCCACAGATTGACACAGTTTCAAACAAAATCCGAATATTAGAAGAAAACGGATATTCGCCAGTTGTACATTTTATTTTACCACAATATTGTTGGACTGACAACTATTATAAGCCAATTGAAAATAGATTTTCAACTTTCCTTGAAAAATACAAGAATTCTGAATTGGCAAAAAAAATCGTTGACTTAGAAAAAGAAGAAATAAAAATTTACGAAAAATACAAGGACTATTACAGTTACGGATTTTATATTGCTAAGAAAATCCATTAATGATTTTTTCATTAACAAATTTTGACTGAAATAGCTTAATAATCAAGTTGTATAATGAGTTTCTAAAAGGCCCGGCAAAATAGAACACTTGTAAAATTCTTAACTGGATTTTGTTATAGTTTAAAATTTCAATCATTGGTTTAGAAACATAGTTCTTGTCAATTATAAGTTTAGCTATCTCCTCACCTGAAACCAGTGCCTGGTATATTCCTTCACCTGTAAGTCCGGAAGCCAGACCAGCCGCCTCACCGGCTAAGAAAATATTACCAAAAGCATAGCCCTGATAATCATAGTTGACAGGGAAACTCTCATATTTTGCCTGAGCAATATTAAAGTTGTTTTGCTCAAGCCATTTATGAAAACCTATTTTTAATTTTTGTGCCGGAAAATATTTTGGATCAACAGCACATCCAACGGAAAGAAAACTCTTGTGAGGGAATATCCATGCATAACCTGAATTGAAAAAGCCGGAGTTCAATATAAGCTCAAACCTATCCGAACCTGTTACAGGAATTTTATACTGAAGAGTAACCAGCTTCTTTTTCACAGGAAGTTTCAGGTGTTTTCGTACAAATGAGTTTGCACCATCTGCCCCAACAAGGTATGTATAAGAACATTCTTCCTGCCCATTTATGATAATTTTATTTTCTTGAATTTTGCTTAGCTTTGAGTGGATCCTGATTTCTATATTTGATTTGTTCAGTTTGCTTGCCTGCCATTGGCCAAATTGATGACGGTCAATCATATAAATTACCGGATCAGGCAAGGTGCCATAATGGGTGTTTCCGGGTGCCCGGATAATTGAATTGGATATTTTATATTCTAACAGATTTTCAGGTATGTCCATTAATTCAAGGGCTTTTCGGGTAAGGCCTCCTGCACAGACTTTCGGTCCAATAACTGATTTTTTTTCAAGAATTAATATGCTTTTGCCGGACTTGCCTAAAACCTCAGCACATCGTAATCCTGCTGGTCCTGCTCCAACTATAATAACATCGTAATGCTTCATTATTCTTATATTCTGGCATTTTAAAGTAGCCTTTTATCTTATGGTACTTTCCTGGGACAAGGATATAAACTTCCGGCCATGTAAACATGAAAGGTGCCATAATATATTTATAAACCGGCCAGAAAATTGATTTAGATGCAATTAACTTTCTGTCAGGTAGAGATGTATAGACTCTGCTGCATCCTGGCCGGAAGCAATTGCGCTTACCACCAATGAAGCTCCATCCGCAGCATCTCCGGCCGCAAAAAACTTCGCCTTAGTTGTAGCTGATTGATTATCTGTAAGAATATTCCCTCTTTCATCATATTTAAGCCCCAGATTCTCCAGTAAACCTTCATGAACAGGTTGGGTAAAGCCCAGGGCAAGAAGTATAATATCAGCTTTGTGAATTTCCAAAGAACCTGGTTCTTCGATCATGATATATTTTCCTCTATTATCCTGCTCCCACCTTACTTTTATGGTTTCAATCTGGTTAAGCTTATTATTTTCACTTATGAACCTTTTTGTTGAAGTAGCCCAGATACGTTCGCAACCCTCTTGTTGGGATGAAGAGGTGCGAAGTGTATTTGGCCAGAACGGCCAGGGATTATCTTCTTTTCTGGTTAAAGGAGGCTCAGGTAAAATTTCAATTTGTTTTACACTTTTTGCTCCCTGACGTATGGAAGTACCCACACAATCCGAGCCGGTATCACCACCACCTATGACTATAACATGTTTATTTTTTGCAGAAATTTTTTTCTTTCCTGAGAAATTTTTTCCGGCAATTATCCTGTTTTGCTGTGTGAGGAAATCCATGGCAAAATAAATACCTTCCATTTCCCTGCCGGGTACATTTATGTTTCTTGCTTGCATTGCTCCAATTGCGAGACAAATGGCATCATATTTTTTCTTAAGTTCTTCCGGGCTGATATCTGTTCCCACATTTACTTTAGTCCTAAACTTAATACCTTCTTCTTTAAGGATGTCCAGTCGGCGGTCAATAACACTTTTATGGAGTTTAAAGTCAGGAATACCAAATCTTAGAAGGCCTCCTATTTTTTCATCTTTTTCAAAGACCGTTACCTGATGCCCCATACGGTTCAGACGGGAGGCAATGGTCAGTCCGGCAGGGCCTGAACCAATTACAGCTACTTTTTTGCCTGTTCTTTTTTGTGGTGGTTTGGCCTGTATCAGGCCAGCGTCATATGATCTTTCTGCAATGGCAGCTTCGTTCTCCCTTATGGTGACAGCTTCCTCATGGATAGCCAGTACACAGGATTTTTCACAGGGAGCAGGGCATATTCTTCCTGTAAATTCAGGAAAGTCATTCGTTAGTTGGAGTATATCGATAGATTCCTTCAGATTCTCCCGGTAAAGGGCATCCTGCCATTCCGGAATACGGCTGTTAATTGGACAGGCCCAGTGACAAAAGGGAATTCCACAATCCATACACCTGGAGGCCTGAAGTATCCGGTCTTCTGTATTTAAAGTTTGCTCAACTTCACTAAAATCCTGTATTCTTTCATCAACCGGCCTGTTGTCTGCACCTTTTCTCTTAACTTCAATAAACCCTCTTGGATTTCCCATGTCAATACCTTAAAATGGATTGTTAATTTATTCGGATTCAATACTATAACCCGCCCTTTGGAGCTTGATATTTATTTCCCTGATTTTCTGCTCATTTAATACTTTTTTATATTCCAGTGGAGTAACCTTAATAAATCTGGGAAGGTAGGACTCCCAATTCGTAAGGATTTTTTCTGCCAAAGGACTTTTAGTATTGGTTAAATGATCGGATATGAGTTGTTGCAATTCTTTGATATCATCATAGTCAGATAATTTACTTAACTCAACCATATCCATGTTGCAGTAGAATTCGAAATCACCGTCCAGGTCAAGAACATAAGCAATACCCCCACTCATTCCGGCAGCAAAGTTTCTACCTGTAGTTCCCAGCACAGCAACTCTTCCGCCTGTCATATATTCACAACCATGATCGCCGGTTCCTTCCACTACCGCTTTTGCCCCACTGTTACGCACACAGAAACGTTCTCCTGCAATACCGTTTACATACAACTCCCCGGAAGTAGCCCCGTATAAAATAGTGTTTCCGGCAATGATATTTTTATCAGGTTCAAAAGGCACCTTTGCCGGTGGGTAAACAATAATTTTTCCACCGGAAAGACCTTTGCCAAGGTAGTCATTTGCATCTCCCTCAAGACGGAAGCTTACTCCTTTTATCAGAAAAGCCCCGAAACTCTGACCTGCAGATCCGTAAAATTTACAATTAATGGTATCATCCGGTAATCCTTTCAGACCGTAGGTCTTGGCAATTTTTCCTGAAAGCATGGCGCCTGTAGAACGGTTTGTGTTATGGATCTCTTTAGAAATCCATACTTTCTCTTTATTTTGGATAGATTTTATGGCAGATTTGATAATTTCTTTATCAAGTAAAGATTCAGGCCTGCCATTTTTTATATTTTTCTCATCATAGACCTGTAAGTCATCAGATTTTGGAAAATTGAGAATTCCTGAAAGGTCCACTTTACTTAGTTTATGTGATTTTAGTTGTTTGTTTTTTACAAGCAGGTCATTTCTGCCCACCAGTTCATCAAACTTTTGAATTCCCATTAAGGCCATATACTCCCTCACCTCTTTTGCCAGAAAAGTAAAATAATTTACGAGGTGGGCAGCTTTGCCACGGTAGCGTTTTCTCATTTCTTTATCCTGAGTAGCAATTCCGGCAGGACAGGTGT
>JAOZKQ010000204.1 GCA_029935275.1 Bacteroidales bacterium
AGTAAAGGCCGAACAATAAAGTTGTCAGGGTAAAAAGAATAATAATAAGTTTATTTTTAAGACTAAACTTAATCAGGCCTTCCATCATCTCTTTTTCGGTTTTTTGGTACTATGTGTAAAAGTAACAATTATTTTTAAGTTGGATAGATCCTGTTAAATTGAATAATGCCTCCATAATTAGGATTTAAAAACCAGGTCTTTTTTATACTCTGAAACAGATACTCCAATTATTTTTTTAAACTGGTTGGATAGGTATTGTACACTGCTGTATTCCATCATATAGGCAATTTCACTCAGGGTATATTCATCTTCTTCAATTAATTCTCTCACTCTTTGAATTTTTTGTTGGATGATGTATTTCTCCAGGGTTGTATTTTCCTGTTCTGAAAAAACTTTTGATAAAAGCTGATAGCTTCTTCCCAATTTTTCAACCAGATAATCGGATCGTTGAATAATGGAGTTTACGTTATTTAACTGGTAAATAAGTTCATAAATTGCCAGCTTAATATCTTCAACCAGTTGTTTTTCTTTACTTTCAAGAATAGCAAGCCCGTATTTTGAAAGGACTTCTTTTAATTCCTGAGACAGATTTTCAGACGAACTTTTAGAAACAACCAGGATACCAGGTTTAATATCATGTACCATGAACCCGGCATGAATTAAGTAGTCTTTCAATAGCAGTATAGTACTGGTACAGCGAAGGTTTTTTATCCGGAAAGTTTTTACAATAAAAGAATTATCCATTTGTTATATTTCTTCTTTATCTCCGTTATCAAAAACGCTATAGTCTTTATATCCTTCAATAAAAAATATTACTTATTTTCTTTTTGGCAAATTTTTGTGCTAATTTTTTAGATGTTGAACGTCAACTCCAAATACTTTTTCCTGGTATTGTATTCACTTTCGTTTGAATAGTATGACCAACAATAATAGATTTTTCTCTATCAATTACTTTACAAATATAGAGAATCTTATGAGTTGTTATAAATTGTTTTCTTTTTGGCAGAATTGAATTTTATTGCAAGAATCCGGTAATAGATTTGCAATTAACATCAGTCATTAGAATTTTTCTTTTTCCACCAATATTTTTCCCTCATAATATGGCAATTCTTCCGTTCTGGGTGTTTTCTTACTTTAATCCTCCTTCGCATTCTGCTTCGGCGGACGAGATGGAAGTAGTTAAATTCCCAGGGGTTTGCCCCGGAAACAAGGGTACAAGGCTTGCTTTGGGGTTAATGCCTTTTATTTATTTAAACAGTTAATTAATCTCTATTTCATTTTGCCATATGATTATAGGTTGTAAAGAAATAAAATGGTGAGTTATAGTATCTGAAGAAACTTCCCAAACCCTGAACCCTAAAGGATTTCCATCAAAATTTTTGCTTGTAGTTACTTCACTTATCAATTGAATATTATCATAGCTGTTAATTACTCTTTTGTGTGTATGACCAGTTAGGTAAGCTACTACATTATTTTGTTTAAATAAGTTTAATACCTCTTTTCTTTTAATCAAAGGTAAATTGTAATAGGTTTCTTCTTCTTCTAATGTCTCTACATATAAAGGATAATGTCCTATTACAAATACCGGATTATCATTCATACTTTTATCCTTTAGTGTTTCTCGAAACCAATTATCGTGTTTTTCAGATTCGCTCTCTATATCTACTTTCCATAATTGAGTGTTAACAACTATAAATGAATATCCTTTATGTTGGAAATTGTAATAATCTTTGCCAATTGTTTTCCGGTAATAGTTAAGACTTGTATCATTTGGAACGGTTCCTACATCATGATTTCCAGGAGCAGTATAACAGGGCATATTAAATTCTTCCATAATTTCTTTAAAGTCAGCAAAAGAACTGTTATTTCGATCATTTACAAGGTCGCCACATATAACAACGAAATCAGGCTTAAGAGTGTTTATTTGTGTTACAGCCCTTTTGAACGACTTTAAGTCATGTTCATAACCTCCCATTCCTAGTTGAGTATCACATAATTGCACAAAAGAGAAAGGTTCTTGCTTTTTTTCAGCACATGAAATGAGTAGAACAAGTATTGAAATTATAATATAGTTGTTTAGCCGGATCATAATTAGATCATTTTTTATATTCCCAAAATTTATATGTCATCGATTTATTCCCACTTAAAATCCCAAATTGGTTCAACACCCCGAAGATACTTAACAAAATAATTCCATCTTGTTTTTGTAAAATATTTCAAATGTTTTCCTTTATAACCATGCCGTTGACTTGGCAGAATAAGCATATCGAATTGCTTATCAGCGTTTATCAGAGCCTCAGCAAGTTTAAAGCTAGCGGAAGGATTTACATTTTCGTCTATTCCTCCATGCGTAATGAGTAGTTTACCCTTTAAATTGCCTGCCATAGTAATGTTTGACTGCAAATGATATACCGAGTCAACAGGCCAACCCATATACATTTCCGGCCACCAGGCTTTTTCCATTCTATGATCATGATCTGCGGAACTGGCCACGGCAACTTTATAAAAATCAGGATATGCTAACACAGCATGTCCGGCATCATAGCCACCGGCAGAATGTCCAAAAATGCCAATACGGCTAGTATCAATCCAACGATATTTCTTGCCCAGCTGCTTGATGGCATTAACATGATCCTCCAGGTTGCCCCCCAGGTTTTTGTAAGAATAATTGTGAAATTGCTTTGACCGGCCAGAAGATCCGAGCCCATCTACAACAATTACCACAAATCCCAATTCGGCATAAGATTGTAAACTAAATGCTCGCGAAAAGTCTTTGGGAAATACCTGAGTATGTGGTCCGGTATAACTCATTTCAATTACCGGATAATTATTTGTTGAATCAAAATTTGTTGGTTTCCAAAGTGCACCATACAGAGTGGTTTTACCGTCATGTGCTATGCTTGTAAATATTTTCGGAGGATTCCATTCCAATAAACCTGTGACATCTGCTCGTCCTAATTCCATAAGTATTTCTCCGCTATCTGTACTTCTGAGAGCAGTAGTAGTCTGGATGTTTACAGTTGAAAAATTATCAATAAAGTAATTACCATCTGGTGAGACACTGATTTGGTGATTGCGATCTTCTTTTGTTAGTAATTCTAAATCTTTGCCCTTAAATGAGATGCTATAAAGATGCTGATAATAAGGGTTACGTCCATTCTCTTTACCAGAAGCAAGAAAATATATTTTTCGGGCTTTCTCATCAATTCTTTCAATACTGTTTATATAATATCCATTAGTGGTTATCAATTTTTCTTTTTTGGTTTTCAGGTTCAAACTATATAATTGTCGCCAACCACTTTTCTCAGACAAGAAAAACATGAAATTACTTTTTTCGGCAAACTCGTAAGTGAAGTTATCAATATTAGTTGTGCAGCTTTCTGAATATATGGTTTTAAGTTCCTCAGTTTTAAGATCAAATGCATAAATATAAATATTTTGATAGCCACGACTTTGTCTTTCAAGAAAAACTTTCCCCGGTGTTTTTGACCATTTAACAGATACACTATTAATATAGGTGCTTACTGGCAGATCAGGGCTGATTTCCTTGCCTGACCTGATATTGAAAAATACTGGCTTCATATAAACCATTGATGTATCCCCAGGAGATCCACGATAGTAAGAAAGAAGCCTTGGTCGATAAAGTGTATCTACGCTCCAATCCAAAAGGTACATTTTTCGGGCAATTCGCAGGTCACATATATTTGCATGAATCCATTCACTATTTTCAGACCAGTCAATTCCAAAATGCTCTGGTCGTTCCCCGTTTTCTCCCTCCATAATATCTCCCCAACCGTACCATGAAGCATATTCATATCCCTTCTCTCCAGATTTGGAAAGTTGTTTAACCTCTTCAGTTTGAGTGGATTTAATATATAGGTTATAATCTTTTGTATATGCTATCCATTTATTATCGGGAGATGATTCCTCATTTTTATTTGTTTTGTCCTCTTCTTGAGGTGAGTTTAGAGAATATGTTTCAGTATTTAAAAGATATGTTTTATTCTTAACACTTATTAATAATTCGGTAGGGCTCTGATACTTAATTTTACCAATTGGAATATCATTTGCTTTAATATCAGTGCCTAATGAATCGGATAGAATTAGTGAAAGTTTTTGATGATCAAACAGATCTGACTGAACCTGATCCGGGAATGTTACTTTGAGATATTTTTTATTATCAAGTAATTGATTAATGTACCACACTCCGGTACTATCCGGAAACCAATTTGGTTGAATGTATAAATTAAACACTTTTTTGTTATTGTAATTTTCATACAAATATCCAACTGCTCTTTTATAATCATTCATAGTTATTCCATCCTGGCCAGCTAACATTTTGGGAATGAACATTAAAAAGACTAATAAGATTGTTAGTAAATTCATTTTGACATTATTAGGTGAACTTTATAATCTATTGTGTTTTATTTTATTAAGACGGAGAATAGAGCCTGATAGCCTAATCGATTAGGCTTTGTTACTATTATCCTTCAAGTATTTTTAATAAATCATCATTTATGTATTTATACGCATTTTTAAAAGTTTTTACATCGGTTCAAACAAGCATTTCATAGTTAAACTGGTTGTAACTATTGCTTGGCTGTATTGATTCGATTTTACACCCCAAGTGGTAATCAT
>JAOZKQ010000676.1 GCA_029935275.1 Bacteroidales bacterium
AAAGCGTGTGTACTGCGTGAATCAGTACCGGGGGTTCGAATCCCTTCCTCTCCGCCAGAATAAAAATTTAAAAATTAATTATAATTTTATATTGTAAAATTTAATTTCTTATAATAACTAAACAGATCTTTAACCATGAAAAAATTATTTGCTCTTGTAGCAGTTTTGGCCATGCTTGGCTTCGGAATTTCCCAAAATGCAGTTGCGCTGGGAAACGTAGCAGGGAATTCAAATTTGGAAGTATTTACACCTTTTCAGGATACAGCTGACGAACCTGCTCAGGCTGCTGAAGGTGGAGAACTCCACAAACAAATCAAAGCCAAATTTATTGAAGGTGGAGCTCAATTTATGGGTGCTGTACTTCTTACTTTAATTTTTGGTTTGGCACTTGCCATTGAAAGAATTATCTATCTTAACCTGGCAACTTCCAATACGGATAAGTTACTAAGAAAGGTAGAGACTGCTCTTGAAGAAGGGGGCATTGAGGCAGCTAAAGAAGTTTGTCGTAATACCCGCGGACCCGTAGCAAGTATTTTCTATCAGGGACTTGACCGTTATGACGAAGGTATTGAGATGGCAGAAAAATCAGTTATTGCATATGGCAGTGTGCAAATGGGACGTTTGGAAAAGAACCTGTCCTGGATTGCACTTTTTATTGCCATCGCTCCTATGTTAGGATTTATGGGTACTGTTATTGGGATGATTGATGCCTTTGATAAGATTCGGATTGCCGGTACTGTATCAGCTCAGCTTGTTGCAGGGGGTATCCAGGTTGCTCTTATCACTACCGTTTCCGGTTTGATTGTGGCAATCATTCTTCAGATTTTCTATAATTACATTTTATCAAAAATCGATGGTTTGGTAAACTCTATGGAGGATTCATCCATCTCGCTTATCGATTTATTGGTTAAATTTAGTGTTAAAAAATAAATTTACAGACCATGTCAAGTAAATTAACCTTATTTATCAGTATTATCCTTTGGGTTCTTTTAGGGATATCTCTTCTTCTGGTTGGACTTTTCTATTTTGGAGGTGCGATACCCGGAACTGAAGGAACAAATATGTATGAACCAAAGATCACCGAGACCTTATTGAACTGGGCCTATGTAATGGTCATTGCAACTATTGTGATCGCTCTTGGATTCTCTATAGTTAATCTTATTACCTACCCTAAAGCACTTAAACAATCTATATTTATTCTTTTAGGTGTTGGTGTATTAGTGATTGTTTCTTATTACCTTGCTTCAGACCAGATATTGAGTATGCCGGGCTATGATGGTAATG
>JAOZKQ010000205.1 GCA_029935275.1 Bacteroidales bacterium
TATTAATTTTTTTCAGGATCTTAACAATCTGCTCTTGTTTCATATTTTCAATAATATATAATTGGATATAAATTAAAGGAGTTCCATCAGTTTTTTATACAACATTGGAAAGGTTTGTTTTTGGTTACCTCCAATGTAAAAGCCTTTACCTCCATAAGCCTGGGGAACACGGGTTACGATACTTTTCTGATCGCGATAATAATAACCGACAGCATTCTCATTAGTAAAATTAGCAGGGTCGTATGGCCTCAGGTCAAAATTAGCAGTTATGATATTATCCGGGACATTCCCAACGTTCCCGGCCATTGAGGCTGCTTTTAAAAAGACTTCCGGCCCTGTTACTGCACTACCAACATTTAAAATTATGCCTCCTTCAGTAAGTTTGGAGATTTCCTTTGTATAAATAAGGAAATCCCTGCCTGAGCATCCCCCTTTGGCCTGTCCATCGAAATATACATGCTGATCAAGGACATCAGTTCCTATTCCGGCATGAATGGTTAAAGGTATATTGCGTTCATAGCAAATAGCCTGTACACTTAAGTCCGGGTGCATAAATTCAATAGGAGTATTCCCCAAACCAAGAAAGTTAGCTACTTCCTTTCTGAATGGCTCATCACAGATCATTTTTCCTACAGACTCGCCATAACCCAGCTTGTATTTGTTTCCAAGTATTAATGCAGCATTAATATAATTGAATTCAAAAGCCATTCCGAATTGCCCTTTCTCGAGTGCCTGTGGCACATATTCGCTTGTTTCCCCAATCAGGCCAAGTTCAAAGTCATGAATTGAAGTGGCAGCATTTCCTGCTACCAGGCTAAGGAGGTTATGTTTAACAAGATCTCCAAGCAATCTGCCCAGACCGTTTTTTATCAAATGAGCTCCGGTAAAAAATACCACCGGCCTGTTTTTTTCTTTTGCAGAAACAATTTCCCTGGCGAGAAGTGTTATTCTGTTTTCCACGTCTTTTGGTATATCAAAGCTCATTTCTTTGACATTTTCCGGATCAAGCAAATCGGCAAATTTTACTTTGTTGGGTCGTTCTGAAACGGGATAAGTTACAATTTGACCAGGATCAAAAATTTCATACCTGCCTTTATATTCCATAGCTTTTTTACTTTTTTAAGACATAGATGCTTGCCCACAGAATATATACCAAACAAACAACTAAAACCATTAAGCTGGCAACTATACTAACATTGGTACTTAAAACGCCCATAATGGGAGGAATAATGGCCCCACCTGAGATTGCCATGATCATCAGGCCGGAAATCTCATTTGCCCGGTCAGGCATTTTTTCAAGTGCAATGGAAAAAATTAAGGGGAAGAGGTTCCCGGAACCAAGGCCAACCATAAAAATAGCTATCCGTGCTACCATTACCGAAGGGGCAAATATCATGACAAAAATACTAACTAATGCAAAGATCGTAGTAATTAGCAAGAATTTTTCCGCGCTTAGCCACCGCAATATTATAACTCCTAAAAAACGACTGATCATTAAAGCTGCAAAGTATATGCTGATACCTAAAGATGCCTGCTCGAGTGAAAGATCAAAAGAGCTTTTTAGAAAATTTGCAATATTTGTATTCATTCCTACATCAGCCCCAACAAGGAAAAATATTCCCAGGGCCATAATTAATACAAACTTGTTTTTCAATAAACTAAAACAGGATTTGAACGTTGCCGGTTTTTCTTTGCTTTTTGTTTCCTCAATTTTGGTAAAATATAACCAGGCCACTGAAATAAGGGAGGTTATGGCATATACGGCAAATACCAGTTTCCAGTTGCCGAACTGTATGGCAAAAAAGGTTGTGATAATTGGTCCAAGAAAAGATGTGATGGATTTGATGAATTGGGATAAACTCATAAAACTGGAAAACTTATCCTTTGGAACAACATTTAAAAGCAGAGGATTTGCAGAAACCTGAACAATAGTATTTCCAATACCAATAAAAACCATGGCAAAGAGCATTGAAGTAAAAGAATAATGGAGAAAAGGGATAACCATTCCAATTCCTACTAATCCCATACCAATATTTAACATATTTCTTTTGCCATATCTATCCTGTAAAATTCCGGTTGGAACCGATAAAAAGAAGAACCAGACCAGAGCCATAAATGGAATTAATTGAGCCAATTGTTCGGTTAATCCAAAATCATTTTTAATATACCCTGTGGCAACACCAACAATATCAGCAAAGCCCATTAATAATGATGCCATCAGGACTGGCATTATTTTGTTCAGATTAATTTTACTCATGCGTTTAATTTTAATTATGGTTAAAATATTATGTACTGGTTAAAGTTCGTGTATAAACTCGGTGTCTGATTCAGAAAGTTCGCTATTGAGGCTCGCCTTCCTAAGTACGAAGTACGGCGGACAAGGGCTTGTGACCACGAGGATGGCGGCGCAAGTCAAAAAAAGCGGACTTTATGGACAGACTCTAGTTAATCTTCAAGTAATTCTATTTCATTTGTAACAAACATCCTTGTACTTTTGGTATATTCTCCACCATTTGGATCAGGGTAGCTAAGGTCTAAATAGAAAGCATTAAATCCCGATTCCGGGAGGTCCACCTTAACATCAATGTTTTTATTGCCACTCAAACTGATATTTTTACTCGTCCATACTTCATCCCGGAAATCACGGTCTGCTGAACTTGCTGACCATAAGTTTACAGCAATAAGCTCTTCCGGTGAAGTTTCAACGGATAAAGATAGCTGATTGCTATTTTGAGAAATGTTCCAATTGCAAATAGGATATTGGCCACCGTTTAGGGTTCTTCCAAAAAAGGCACTTAATGCCAATAAGGAATTCTCTCCACCATCCAGGTCATGACCAGCATTTGGTTCATAATGAATATAGTTTTCACCTGGAATATCATTGAGATAGTTTTTAATGGCATCAACCGGCCAGTATTCATCGTTTGTGCCAATAAATATAAGCTTTGGCATAGTGAGTTTGTTCCGATAAGAATAGGGGTCAATCATGGTAGTGATCTCGTTGCCATTCTCTGTATGTACATCTTGTGGAATTCCCAGCTTTACATAATCTTCTATTTGAATGCTATAATCCTGCCATACTTTAACCTGATAATCCAGGCTTACAGGCATATTAAGCACATCAATAACCATAGGTGCAATTGCTTCAACACGTGGGTCGCTTGCTCCGGTCAGCCATGTTGTCCATCCGCGTTTTGAGGCTCCTGTAACTACAAATCTGGAGATTTCGTGATTGAGGTTTTTTGTTGCGAAATCCTGTATTGCATCCATAGCACGTACCGCAGATTTAACCATGGGAAAAAGTAAAGGCCAGGTATAATCACCATCATTCTTAAAGTTATGTAGTGTAAAGGAAATTAGTGCATCTTCGGTGAGGTCATCAAAAAGCGGTTGATTCGGAACCTGCCAGATGATAGCAACAATAGCCTTGTTTTTCTTTGCCAGCTTTGACATTACATCAATAAATTTATCATCACCCCCACGTACAATTGGCTCTCCATTTTCATTTTTCCCTCCGGTAATGAATAACATTGCGCCATCGTAGTTGTTTTCATCAGGAACCAGAACTGTAAGTGTGTGTTTCCAGGTAATGTCTTGCCAGTCCTGGGAAGTAAGTAGAAGTTTATAGGCCTGAACCTGGTATAGATTATAGGAAGCTAATACTTCGTATGAAAAGTTTTTGTCCTTATTATTCAGATAATCCTGCAAAGCTGTTTCTGCCGGAACACTTTGATGCTTAGCTGTGCAGGAATTAAATAGAAAAAGGATGATTGAAAAAGTAAGCAACCAGGTTATTTTTTGCATTTGTTTTATTTTATTTTTCATTATTTTGGAAAGTTAATTTTAAATTTCATCAATTCAATTTTATAAGTTCTTTTTTTTGTGATGACAGGTAAGCAGCATCCACTATATTCAATATCATTTGCCCTTCTGTAAGCCCTGGTGATGGTTGTTTTCGTGTCCTGATGCAATCAATAAAATGCTCCATTTGTTTGGTGTAAATTGTTTGATCGCAGTGATCTGATTTAGGGGGAATAGGAGTCCTGAAATCTTCCAGGTGTTCCCCTTCACTGGATTTTACAAAAGTTGGAAACAGGCTGGCATAAGCTTTGGTCCCAAACAGGCGTGTTGCTGCCTCAGGCCCGTCCATGTGAGGATGCCACCAACCACTTTCAATTATAGATGTGGTTCCATTATCCCAGTTAATAATGAGGATTCCTGAATCATCAACATCATAATCACCGTAATAAGTGCCGATTTCAGCATAGACTGATATAGGTTCCGGGTCACCAAGTAAGTACCGTACAGTATCAATTGCGTGAACCCCCATATCAATTAAGGCACCACCACCCGAAAGTGCTTTTTGAGCAAACCATCCTTCCGGTCCCCAGTTTTCATGAATTCCATAACCTTTGGTTTTTATTATCTTTCCCAGCCTTCCGGAATCTATGACTTTCTTTAAATCATTTACTTCCGTATCAAACCTCCACATATGGCCTACCATAAGGATCTGGCCTGATTTGTCGATTGCATGAATAAGGTCTTTACCTTCCGAGGCATTCATTGCCATGGGCTTTTCCAGGAAAACATCTTTTCCGTTTTTTATAAATTCCAAAGCATATGGAGCGTGAAA
>JAOZKQ010000677.1 GCA_029935275.1 Bacteroidales bacterium
GCAATATAGACTGTCTGGTTAGCTTTCAGATCCACTTTGCCAATATCGTACACACCCGGAGCAAAATAAAGAACATTTTGATCATCAGGATCAGGGAGGGATTCTTCCATTGGATTTCCGAAGAGATGCAACGCATGATGCATTCCATTCACTTCAACGGTTATCTGTGACGGCTCCTTCATGGAAAAAACAATAGTATCTTTTTTAATTCTCGTAACAATCCCTTTAGATTGAGGCCGAACAACTACCTGATCGATGGTCGCTACATGATGGGGAATTACCTCAATAGTTACTGGTCCATTCATATCCCAGGAACAGAAACCCGCAAACTCTGTCTGATACAATGGTCGCTGATGTCCCGGCCACCTCTGATTAAGAGGAAAGGCAGAAACGCGGGCACGATAAACCGGAGCCTCCTGACCATTGATACGGACAGTATAGCCCTCGTACAGAATCTCTTCAGCAGGTGCCGGATAGATTAGAAGTTCTGATGACAAAAGTTCTACACTGAAAGAAAAGGCAATCCAGAGGACTAGCAAGTAAATATTGATATGTTTCAAAATAAGCTATGTTAAATTAATAATTAATATTGAATTGTATAATACACCTCATTTTCATCATTCTAGTTGGCATATATCTTTCTATATACATGGAATAACATAGTTACAAATATGACAATATTCTTTTTATTTTCTGGCGTATGTTATACCTTTCCAATCATCAGTCCTGAATGGTGATGCCGGCAAATCCGCTCCATTAAATAAATTACAAATTGGATTAGCTGCCCAGGCATATCTCACAGCAACCGGATTCTCAATTTTAGGATTCCAAACAATCACTTCATCACCTTCTATTTGTGCTTCTGCCCAGACGAATTTTTTATCTTCACCTGCAATCGCAAATCCTTTAAGCTGGTTACTTTCTTTAATTTTCAAGCCGGCATTAGTATTATTAAATTTAAGTCGGATTTTATTTTCTTCAACTTCCATAGAGTTGTACATTGGCCCGGAATATGGGATGTCTTTTCCGTAAACTTCCGCCAAAGCATTTAAAGCTAACCGTTTGCCAACGTCCTGTTTGTTTTTTGGATGAATATCTTTTGCATTTCCAATATCAATCGTAACTACCATTCCAGTGTTGGGAAGAGATAATGTCATAAGTTGTGCTTCTCTAAGTTCTGCCCAGTCATCATCCTTCAGTTCAGTTTGCAACTCATTAAAATTAGCCAGTTGAACAAATAGAAAGGGGAAATCTCCCTGATTCCACTGACTACGCCAATCTT
>JAOZKQ010000678.1 GCA_029935275.1 Bacteroidales bacterium
TTGTTCAGGACGCTGGCTGTTTCAATACCTCCGCCCCAAAAGGTAACATCTTTCCCAAATTCTTTTTTAAGGCGCTCAGGTTCCATATCTTTGGTATTGGTTTGAACCGGATTTAGTACCTCAAAGCCTGCTTCGATAAGATCGGGGATAACCTGGTAGATTGAACCGCAGGAATGTAAATAAGTATGCATACTGCTGTTCTGCTTTGCATAGTTACAAAGTTGGGTATGCCTTGGTTTGAAAAGCTTACGGTAAATTACCGGATCCATAAATGGTCCGTTTTGCGTACCCAGGTCATCTCCAAATTTTACAAAATCAACAATGTCACCTACCCAATGGCAGATCTTTTCCAGGGATTGTAAATGGACTTCCATCAGCGCATCCAGCAATTCTTCCACTTTATCGGGTTGAAGGATCAAATCCATTAGAAAATTATCCATTCGCCGTAGAAAAGTTCCCCATTCAAATAAATTACATCCGGCTCCTATAAGAAGTGATTTATCTGTATTTTCTTTGAGGAAAAGTGCTTTTTTTCTTAGTTCCGGCCAAAAACCATCCTGATTAGCTTTATCCCAGGGCGCTGTAGGAAAAGCAGCCCACATAGATTTTTCCATAGCTGCAGGAAGTTCTTTAAAATTAGCAGGATAGTCGTTCAGATAAGGATAATATAATTGATCGAAAAATGTTGAAAAAGCCGGCATTTTGGCAATTTCCTGTCCGGTTTTATCAGCAATATACCAGGCCTTATCTTTTTTTAATATAGGTCTGAACCATTTTGGGTATTGAGCTGGACGGCCATTTTGTAAAGTGATGTCATACCAGTCATCGGGATTTGTAGTAAAGGCACGACCAATATCAATGACATCAGCATTAAAATGTTCCAGTATTGAATCAGAAGGTTCTGCCAGCTGCTGAACCACATCATAAATCCGGGTTGGGTCGCTTAAGCCAAGGTGTTGGGTCAAATTACTGTAGGCCACTGCAGATATGCCTGAGCTTGGTGTTGCCCCAAAATCTACGGGAACTCTGTCTGGTTCCTGATGGTTAATTGCTGCTAATACTCTTTCTCTTGAGGTCATTTTATTAAATTTAATTGATAAAAATACAAATTAATCATGTAATACCAGATAACTTTAATAAGGAAATTATTCTCAATATATATCATAGATGGAAATATTAGTTAATTTTAGGTCTTTTAGACGAGCTTCTTTAAATTATCATTCAGAAAAAATGAAAAATATGAATTTTGAAGATTATATGAACAGGATTGAAAAAATGGT
>JAOZKQ010000206.1 GCA_029935275.1 Bacteroidales bacterium
CTTGAGTTTGAACTTTCTAGTTCAAACTCCCGACTTTATGGACAGACTCTAAATAAATATCTGCTTATTTTAGAGTCCTGTTCTTAAGAACAGCAAAGATCCTTCAGCATCATTTTCAGAATTATTCATTTGATTTAAAATAATTTCGATTATAAAATATAAGATAAACCGATGTTGACTTATTTTCTATTAAAGTATTTAAATTGGATTGTGAAATAACGAAAGGATAATATGTTTTTCCCTGCAACTCATCAGTAATGTTTTTTTCATTAAGTAGTTTTGTCAGGTATTCTTTTGCTTCCTTAACACCTCCAATACCACTTATTATTAATAAGCTACTCGTATTATCCAGGGTTTGGAAATTTGTTGAAAATTCTGATTGAGGAAAGTTATCTAAATTGAAATTAATTATATTAAAAATCAATTGGTTCTCCTTATTATCAGAATCTTCAATAGCTAAAACAACCTGATGAGGCTGATCCATTGATAATTTATAAATTTCAATACTTACCTTTTCTTCTTCTTCGAGCTTAAGCTCAGGTATTTCTTCATTGAAGTGAGCGATTAATTCTTCTGCCCGCAGCTTTTCTTCACATGCAGGGGTATTATTTACCACATCTTCAAGTGCCTGCTTAAACGTCCTGATATCCTCAACCTTTGCTATTGAAAATGCCCTTATCAACCAATATTTTGGTGCAAGTGCATGATCAGGCTCCTTTTTAAGGAATGCTTCACTCCTCAAAATAACTTTATCATATTGGCCTGACAGGTATTCATTATATGTCTGATTATAGGCCTGAAGTTCCTTCTGTTTCTTTTCGTTCTGTTTTCTCAAATAGTCAGGGTCAGTTAGCATCTTTGCAAATTCACTATCAGGATATTTACTGATTATCAAGTTCTTATATTTATTTGCACCGGCCTCATTTCCAGCTTTCTTTTTAAGGTCATATAAATAATATAAAGTGGAAAGCTCATATTCACTTCCGGGAAAACGATAAAAAAGATTTTCAAATGATTCATTTGCATTTGGGATATTTTTTATTTCATTGACATAGATCTGACCCATATTGAATAATGCCCCGGCTATTTTAGCATCAGATTCCATAAGCAAAGTATCCGTTAAGGGGAGATTTGTCATATAGTACTCCCGTTTATATATATCTGAGATTTGCTGACTTTCACCAGGCTGACTTTCACCATCAATCCCTTTTGTAATTTCAATTATATTTGCTTCAGAAACTGATTTATTTTTCCGGCGCCAATTATCTTCAAGTTTTCTATCTCCCCATTTTTGACGAAATTCATTTTTCCCCAAATCAATAACTGCCTGATTATAAAAATACCATTTACCAGTCTTGTTTAACTCCTGATTAACTTTTCGCTCTGTTTCATACTGGTTAGAAAGGTTATACAAACTCGATTGTTCCAACTCTTTCTGTCTTTTATCTTCCTCCCTGATATCACTAATTATCTGATCTATATATGCATCCCGTTTTGACGGGGACATGGCAGCAATTCTTTGCAGGCTATCTTGTGTTTCAACCATTACAATGTTCTCCACTAATCGATTCAAGCTGGCTGTTTTTTTACTTATTATTTCATAACCAGGATAAAAAAGATCCAAAACCATAATTGCAGAATCATAATAGGGCTGGGCATTTACATAATTTTCATCCATGAAATACAGATCTGCAATAGCAAGGTAAGAAATACCTCTTTGTTTATCATTGTAAACACTGCTAGCTGCAGACTTTTTAAAATATTCTATTGCCTCATTTTGTTTATTTTGTTTTAGTGAAATTCTTCCATAAGCATAATAAATCTGATCCAGATATTCCTTATTCTTCTCATCTTTTAACATCTTTCTAAGAATCTTCTTAATTTCATCAACGTTTTCAACAGTAACATCAAATGATTCAGCCTGATTAATTCGGGCATTAAAGGTCATATCATAGGGAGGGCTCATTTTCACAACCTTTGCAAATAGCTTATATGCTTGATTATCATTATCGGTTATTTTATAGGCTTGAGCTAAAATATAAGAAAATCTGATCTTATCTACTTTCTTTAACTTAAGATCCATTAACTCTTCCAGATAAGGAACTGCCTCTTCGTATTTTTTCTGTTGCAAATAGAAATCAGCAAAAGTTGAATTGTAATCTATTTGTAAATCTTTTGGGAAATCCGGATCATCGTTTAATGATTCCAGTATTTCCTTAGAGTAATTATAATTACCTTCGTTATTATATATCCTGGCTATCCATATTCTGGCTTCATATTTCACATGCTCATCCAGCGCTTCTTCCGAAGTAAATTTGAGTGTGTTAAAAGCTATAAAATACTCTTGTTTAAATACCTGAGCTTTACCCATTAGCAGGTAACTATCATCCACCCAGTTATTAAACTCTTTCTGATTATAAAATGCCTCTTCCTTTTCGGTCAGATTATTTTTCTTTTTTTCATTAGGTTTAGCTGTTATGGAATGGAGTGTAATTACTTTTGATGCTTTTGTAATTGTCCGGTCCATTTCCACTGAGATAATCGAAACAGCAGTTAAGTTACTAAATTTGAAAACAGGTAGTATCTGGGTAAAATCATCCTTATACTGATCGTTCAGTTTTCTTATTCCTTTTTTATAACTCTGTACTCCATTAAAGTAAATATTATAATGGGAAACCATATTGTGGTAGCTTCTTGACATGCCGGTATTTTTCTCAACTGAGCAGTTTAAACTAAAAACCACCAGGAGGAACAGACCAGATGCCTGATATAAAAGTCGGGAAAGTTTCAAATTGAAAAAGTTTTCAATCAAATAAACACTGAAAGCCCAAAGATATTATAAAAAGCCCAATATTTTTTAAGCTAAGTATTGAATATACCTATGAAATTTAAAAAGAAATATTAATTGAAAACGTAAAAACAGTCTAATCGTCTGAATTTTCTTTCCGCTCATCAAGGGAAATCACCTGTAAAATGCCGGGAGCATTTTTTTTAATTACTTCTTCCACACCTGCAAGTGTCTGATAATGATGGGGACAATCCGCGCATGCACCGGTAAGTTTAACCGTAACAATTTTCTCAACTGAAATATTTACTAATTCAATATCACCACCATCAGCATTCAGGTATGGCCTGACTTTGGCAAGGGATTTTAAGATATTTTCTTTTAATTCAATTTGCTGAGATTGATCCATAACTAATTTTTACCTGGTGTATATGTTTTAAACGTTGTCGCAGATTTTATCTCCACTCGTTTTGTGGGCTCCATTTCATTATTCCTGCGATCAATTTGTTCCACTGTCCTGTTGGCCAATTCAATAAATGTTTGCCCTAATACAGAATCTTTGTCTAGAGCAGAAGGTGTTCCGTTGTCTCCATCTTCTCTAATACTTTGAACAATTGGAATTTGTTGTAGTAGTGGTAAATTGTATTTTTTCGCAAGCTTTTCACAGCCTTCTTTACCAAATATATAATATTTATTTTCGGGTAATTCAGCAGGAGTAAACCATGCCATGTTTTCAACCAATCCTAAAACCGGAACATTAATATTCTCGCTTTTAAACATTGAGATTCCCTTAACAACATCCGCCAGGGCAACATCTTGTGGGGTACTTACAATAATAGCTCCTGTTACCGGAACTTCCTGAACCATTGTAAGGTGAATATCACTGGTTCCCGGAGGCAGGTCAATCAATAAATAATCCAACTCTCCCCAGTCACCTTGCTCAATTAACTGCTTCAATGCATTTGTAGCCATAGGACCCCTCCAGATAAGTGCATCATCAGGGTTTACAAAAAACCCAATAGATAATACTTTCACTCCAAAATTCTCCACGGGAATGATCATATCCTTATTGTCAATTTTTGTAACCATAGGCCTGGCGTCCTCAAGTTTAAACATTTTTGGAATGGAAGGCCCATAAATATCAGCGTCAATTAATCCAACTTTAAACCCAATATTTGACAAGGCAACAGCCATATTTGCAGCAATTGTAGATTTTCCAACGCCACCTTTGCCTGAAGCAATTGCAACAATATTACTTACGCCAGGCAATATTTTTCTTTCCTTTTTTACTACAGCAAATTTATGATCAATGTTCCCTTCAATGGCAACTTCTTCTCCAAATTTATTTTGTATCGCCTGAACACAGGCTTTTTTCAAGGAATTTACAAAAGGATCCGTTGAACCAGGAAAAACAAGCGAGAAGCTTATTTTATTTCCTTCAACAACAATATCCTGAACGATATTCAACGAAACCAAGTCTGTATTTTTTTCAGGATGCTTAACCTCTTTAAGCGCATCTAAAACCTGAGAACCTAAAATTGCCATTTATATTAAATTTTATTTAGTTTAAATTAATTCTGCAAATATAATCATTATTCAGATTTCCTGATAAATTCAATCTACATTTTTCACAATGGCTTTTTTCAGGAATATCCTAGTGCGGACAATATTGCTGGTTTTAAGGTAATTAAGGTTATTAGTATGTTATTTCATAAGGCTAAATAGTGTGTGTCTATAATATCGGGATATTATTAAATTGCGTTCCATATTATTATTATTTTTCAATTTAGCTTTCTTACATGGAACGCTAACTTACTGTTCGTCACCATTCCC
>JAOZKQ010000679.1 GCA_029935275.1 Bacteroidales bacterium
TGCTTGATGTTGACCCCGGAGCTTCAACAAACCGTACCATAGTAACATTTACAGGAACACCTGAAGCGGGTACAGGAAATTCCAAAAGTTGTTTCCGTGGAAATGGTATACTCTTATGCGGAGGATGAATTGGAAAAAGAAAGAAATAAAATTGAACTTGAGAAAAATATCCCGGATTGGCTCAATGATGAAAACGTAAAAGCAGAAGATATTAAGTACCAGGGAAGCCTGAAAGGGAAATTGTAATAATATTATATTAAGGATGTAAAGCATTCCAAATATGAACACTTTTTCATCCATTTAGCTGACTATTCCCTATCTGTCCTGTTTTCGTCAATCGGACAACTAAGTTTAATGGCAATTTAAAATGAGTAATCATTTAATCAGATTTTCTATTTAGAAAATTAAGGTTTTATCTCCCCAAAGCGTATAAAAAATGATATCTTTGGGAGAACAAGATTCTTGTTAGGAGATAGCATTTTATATACTACCCGGCAGGAATTTATATCTAATTCATACTAATTGATACTTTAATTAATACTGGTTAGTATCATGTATATAAGACCATTAAAATTAATTAAATTCTTTTTTTTTGGATGTATTGCAGGTTCTATTTTTCCTTCCTGCATGCCACAGAATAAGAACCATTTACCTGAAATTAAAAATGTGATTGTTCTAATTGGAGATGATCATTCATCTACTGCGGTTGGTTGCTATGGAAATAAGATTGCAAGGACCCCCAATATTGACCGAATTGCTTCTAAAGGTATAAAATTCACAAATGCTTACTCAAATGCACCGGTTTGTAGTGCATCACGTCAATCTATTTTATGTGGGAAGTATCCTCATGCAACAGGTGTTACATTGTTGAGGACTGCTTTTAAAGATTCGGGGAATCTTACCCTGGCCGAAATTTTGAGGGAAAATAATTATAAAACTGCTGTTATTGGTAAGACTCATTTTAATAATTCCAGTTCTGAACTTCCTCCTGATCATGGTTTTGATATTATGATAGATCATAGCCAGCGAAAAAAATATTTTGCTCATAACCTGATGCCCCCAATTCCTGATTCAATTAAGACATTAGGACCCTGGAAACCTTTCCGCGACCCGGCGAGAATTTGGCTTAATGCCGATGTTCTTCCCACTGCTGAAAGGGCAGGATATGGTTTGGCTGCTTTTGATGCAAGAAATGCCATTGAGTTTCTACGTAATAATAAAGATGAAAAATTTCTCTTATGGCTGGGTTTTCATGAGCCACATTCTCCTTTTAATTT
>JAOZKQ010000207.1 GCA_029935275.1 Bacteroidales bacterium
CCTCATTATGAGGAACCGGGTTTAAAATATCACAATTGGCTGAGATAAGTTTACAACTGATTTTGTCAGTTTTTTTATGGATAGCCATAAGCATTGATATAAATTTCAACGCTGTTAACGGCACTAAAGATCAGCCAGGGTGAATGTACTAAAAAAACATGGTCAAACTATCCTCTAAAGATTTTACCAAACCGAACACCTTCCAGCCAGCTTATAAATTTGCGCAGAATATCAAAAACAAGGGTCAAATACATAATTATAGAACCAATCCATAACACCATAATATTAAACCAAAATGTATCTATAGTAATGTTTCCAAGTTTTTTAACCGGTGCATAATGATGGGCCCTGCCATATTTTGACTTCGGGTCCATATATATCGGATCTATCTTTCGAATCAGATGATTGTCCAGCTCTACGATTTTATGGATGCGTTGTTTATTGGTAACCTGACCAGCCAGTTTGTTATTGAAATAATCAAGTCTTAATTTTATCAGATTGTCCTTACCACCCGGAATCTGATATATATCATTAATTATCTTGTCCTTCTGTTTCAATGCTTCTATTCCTTCTATCCTGACAAGGTTTTCAACATTTGCCAAATAATTCAGTGTATAGCCTGAAACAGCTGAATCAAAAGAGTGCAGGCTTAATTTATCTTGCTGGCTAAAAGTAGGCCAAAAGTAAAATTTTTGAGCTGATTTAAATTCATTGGAAAGCAAAACCAGATTTTGACTGGAATGTTCTTCTTCCTGGTATAATTTTATATTTCGTATAGTTTCATGAACCCTTCCACGGAGCTCCGGGATCAGATATGATAACTGGTAAGATGCATTCTTTTGCTTCTTTTCTACTGCAAAGAACATCTTTTCATACTTGTTGTTTTTGAACTGATTTACCGCCAGTGCCTCATAACTCCATCGCGAGGGCATTACATCACCTATCAAGGGAACATAAACAGAATGACGAAACACCTTATTTAACCTGTCAAAGTCAACAACAACACCGCTGAGCAATAATTGAGGAATCAGAACAAACGGGATTAAAATATATATGGTAATTACAGAGTTTAAGCCTGCTGAAAGATTCAGGCCTATCATATTTGCCACACAGGATGTACTAAAAAGTATTATCCAGTATGAAAAATCCAATCCTTTAATGCCCAGAACAGCGTTTGCAACAAGCACAAAAGTAAAGGTTTGAATGGCCGAAATAGTGAAAACTAAAATCACTTTTGAATTCAGATAACTCAAGTGGCTAAGATTCAAAAAAGATTCCCTTTCCAGAATTTTACGGTCGCTAATGATCTCTTCAGCACTAACCATCAAACCCATAAACAGGGCTACTACAACTGCCATAAAAAGATAAGCTGGTAAATTTTCATTTTCCTGAAAAATAAAGGAACCGGTAGGAGAACTATCCCTGACAAATTTTGTAAAAAAACCTATGATCAAAGCCAACAGTGGAGCCTCAAGAAAATTAATCAGCATGTACTGGTGGTCTGCAAGTTTTGAGAGAACATTACGGGAGATGAATATCCTGAATTGAACCAAAGGACCAGGTATTCTTGAAATAACCTTTGGAAGTTCTTCTTTTCCGGTATGTATTATGGTTTTTGATTCAATCTCTTTTTTGTAGTTATTATGCCACTCTTTAGGGCTTACCTTACGTTCCTTCGTTAATCTTCCAAACTCATCAATTTCTTTTGCTTCAACAATCCTGAGAATTTCTTCCGGGTTTACATTTCCACAGCTTATACACTGGCCCTCCTCAGCATTCACATAATGGCTAAGTGCTTTGAAGTATTTCAACCCATCAATAGGATTACCCTTATAAATGGGATAACCTCCCATATCGAGAATCAGGATCCTATCAAACAATTTAAAAATATCAGAGAATGGTTGGTGTATATTAACAAAAATAAGCTTATCCTTTAATGTTTGCTCTTTTAGCAGGTGCATCACCTTTTCAGAGTCCATGGATGACAAACCAGATGTTGGTTCATCAATAAAAAGGATTGCAGGCTCACGGATTAATTCAAGGGCGAAATTCAAGCGTTTGCGCTGGCCGCCACTAATAAATTTTTTAAGTGGGTTCCCAACTTTCAAATCTTTGATATCATCCAGTTCAAGATCGGCAAGGGTTTTGCTAACTTTTCTTATAATCTCATTCTCTGACAGTTCCCTGAAGCATAACTTTGCATTAAAATAAAGGTTCTGAAAAACACTAAGTTCTTCCATCAACAAATCATCCTGTGGGACATAGCCAATAAGCCCTACAAGTTTTTCTTTTTCTTTATGAATGTCATAACCATTAATATAGACATGCCCCTTATAAGGCTTTATCTTTCCACTAAGGATATTCAGAAGGGTGGACTTACCAACACCACTACCTCCCATTATCCCAATCAATTTACCCGATTCCTTCGAAAAACTGAACTCCTTTATGCCATTCGAACCTTTTTTATACCTGAATTCAATGTTCTCAGCAGTAAAACGGATCCTTGAAGCATCTTCCCTGTAAAAAAACCTCCCTACTATATCACTATAATATACAGGTTTAATCTTTGGCCCGGTAATCAGGGCCCCCTGGTCCAGAACATTGATCCGGCCGGGAATAATAATCTCACCATTCAGGTAAAGAATACCCCCCCCTGAGTATTTAAAAACAAAGGTATTGGTTGGTTCATGGTGAAGAAATACTATTTGTCCATCCAGTTCTTCTCTGTAAATAAACTTAATCCCATGTGGCTTGGCTACATTATTACTGTATATAATCAGCATATTATTTTTATCCACATCTTTAGAGAACGGATCAATAATAAAAGCTTTGGTACTTTTGTAAACGGTATCCTTAATATTAAAATTTTCTGCAACGCTGCGAACAAAACCAAGCTCTCTTTCAGTCATTACATCATCCTCATTTATAAACTCAAACAAACGAAGAAATACAATGAATTTTTCCCTTTGGACAAGGCCCCTTTTAACCTCATCACAAATTTCTGACACTTTATCAGCATTAATAACCTGCCCTGTTCCTGTTTTAGAAGCTTTATCCCTGGAAGAATTTTGGGTATTTAACTTAATATAATGGTCGAATAGGCGAAGGTATTTGTTCGTAAGCCTGGAATTGAGATGTTGCGAGAGGTACGACTTTACAATATTCCGGCCTCTGAATGAAAGACCCTCTTCTTTATCTACATTTGCAATAATTGCAAACAACTGAAGGAAAGCATTAAGAATGGATTCGTTCATAAGTAATTCAGGCTAGTAAATATTCACCCTCTAAGAAGGTGGCTTTGAATTGCACCCATTGGGCGCTTTGTCAGTTATGATAAAGGAATAGTGCCCGCCTGACCGGACGGGCAGGGAATAATGGAAAGAAAATCTCAATCAATATTCCAACTTTCTAAAACTCCAACATTCCATCTTTCAATTTACCTATGTATAACAATAAGAACATAACCACCATCAAAAAAGGTAGATTTCTAATTTAAATTAAAACTGCTCATCAAAATGCAGATAATATTTAAGTGGCCCCCGGCTTATATGATCTTAGCATGCAGGGAACGAATAGCTACAGCAATCTTGTCAAATTGTTCCTGGCTCATGTTTCCCTCAATAGCAGCATAGATTTTCTTTATATCATAAAGATCATCATAAATCCCGACCATATCTTTATCATCCTTTACAGGTTCCATGACCTCAAGAAGTTTGTTAAGGGAAGTTTCCTGTTCTTGTATAATATCAAGAATTTTTTTGTTATTGCCGGCCGTTAGTCCAATTTGAGTTGCAATATGCAAGCTTTCTATCCAGCTACCGGTCATTATCAGTATGGCAATTTTGTCCTTTTGGTTATTGGTTAAATAATTATGGGTGTCAAAGAATGAATCAGAAATAATGGTAATCAGGGAGTCCTCATTATTCAAATTATCTTCCACTCTCTGACAGCAGCCCTTGTGGAATGCTGTTGAAGCATTTATTTCATTCATAAGCCTTCTTGAGACATTAAGGTACAGAAGAATTTGCTGGGTTTCCATATAGGTAACTGCATAACAAAGGTCAGCCCCATAAACACCCAGATTTAGCGCTTTTTCATGCTGTGAAAAGTAATCCTCCACCTTATCCACTGAGTTAGAGACAGAAAAAATATATGGAGCTTCAGCTTCCTGAAGCATGGAAGTAATATAAAAGGATGTTGGAAGCGGATAGCCGGTAACTTCAAAAATGGTTTCATTCTTTTTTATATCCCGCAAAGGGATTTCAGTTCCTTTTAGTTGTTCTGATGGCTTTGTTTTGCAGGAAAATAAAATTAAACCAGCAAATATTATGGCCAGGGGCCCATATATAAGTTTAAAACCAGCTGTTGATTTCATTATTTTACAAGCTTAAAGAAAAGTATTACCTTGCAATATACTAAATACTTATGATTAAAAAAAGTGACACACCCGGAATTTAGCTCAAATCAGCTTGTTTATAAGTAATTTAGAATGGAAGGCAGTCCCCCGCCTATTCACATTTTAAATATTCTGTCCGGCAACAGCCTTCTCGACTTCCTGTATATGCAGATAACCTTCATGGGAATAGGCAGGTCTTAAATCCCAGG
>JAOZKQ010000022.1 GCA_029935275.1 Bacteroidales bacterium
TTACGGATAAAATCCTAAAACAAAAGGGTATCGATGCAACTTTGGAATTAGCTAATTCAGCAAATGCAAAAGTTGTTGTTATTGGTAGTGGGAAAGATGGAATGCCTTTGATCCTGGGTAATAATTAGAGCTTAATTATAAGTCGCATAGCGACGACATGTTTTTATGTTTCTGAGACACCCGTCTGATCGAACGGAAGGGCAGTCAGGGCTGGTAATAATGAGCAATATTAATTAGTGTCTTTCCAGGTATTGCTGAATTTTTACCGTTCTCCGCTGTAGCTTTGTGATGGTGAGGATGGTGGCATAGTGGAAAATATTAATATTGTTGATATTAAGGACAGCCTCTAATCAGGGCTGTTTTTTTAGGGGTTTTATTTTTTCTGAAAAAGTAATTTGAGAATTTGTTAAGTTCATCTATCTTATACGTAGCTTAATAGCTAATGAGAAGTATAATTGTATTTATTGGTATTTTTCTTCTTTTTGAAATCAATACTTTAGGTGTAAATGGCATAAGCGGGGCTAAAAAGGACCTGAAGGCTGTTTCTGTTCAACAACCTCCTAAAATTGATGGCTATCTGGATGATTTAGCCTGGGAAAATGCAATACCGGCTACAGATTTTGTTCAATATTCCCCATTCAATGGTGAAAAAGCATCATTCCGAACGGAAGTCAGGATATTGTATGATCAGACTGCCCTTTATGTTGGTGCTAAAATGTATGACCCTTACCCTGACAGTATTTTAACTCAACTAGGTCAGCGGGATGCCGACAGGGGACTTAATTCCGATAACTTTTCCTTTGATATTAATCCTTTTAATGACGGTGTAAACGGAATGACTTTCAAGGTTTCTGCTTCCGGGGTTAAAACGGATAAAAAGAGGACTACCTCCTCAAGGCGAGGAAGCGATACTAACTGGGATGCAGTTTGGAAATCTAAAGTAGAAATTGTTGAAGATGGCTGGATAGTTGAAATGAAAATCCCTTACTCAGCACTTCGGTTTCCAAAAAATGATGTTCAACAATGGGGTGTGAACTTTTGGCGGGAAATAAGAAGAAAACGAGAATGGTCAGCATGGAATTATGTGGATAATGAAGTTGGTAATTCATTTAATTACCTTGGATTATTGGATGGGATTAAGGATATAAAACCCCCTTTGAGATTATCAGTCACTCCATATGTATCAGGGTATTTAGAAAAAAGTTCTGAAAGCAATTCATGGTCAAATTCTTATAATGGGGGGATGGACCTGAAATATGGCATAAATGAGAGTTTTACCCTGGATATGACACTTATCCCTGATTTTGGCCAGGTTCAGTCAGACGATGAAATTTTGAATTTATCCCCTTTTGAAGTGAAGTATAATGAGAATAGGCAATTTTTTACAGAAGGAACGGAGTTGTTTAATAAGGGCAATATTTTTTACTCACGAAGAATTGGTGGACGGCCAAATGGATATTGGGATGCCTGGGATGATCTTGGGGATTCAGAGGAGGTTATTTCCAATCCGGCTGAGGCAAAGCTAATTAATGCAACCAAAGTTTCGGGAAGAACAAAAGGTGGCCTGGGGATTGGTGTTTTTAATGGTATGACCAAAAGGATGTATGCTGAGATTAAAGATACGGAAACTGATGAAACACGTAGTGTCCTTACCCAACCTTTTACCAATTATAATATGTTGGTTCTTGATCAGGGTTTAAAGAATAATTCATACTTAAGTTTTCAGAATACGAATGTTTGGAGGGATGCCCCAAATGATGAGAATAACTATACTGCCAATGTGACTTCAACAGATTTTAAACTGTTGAATAGATCTAATCTGTATTCGGTTTATACACAGGCTGCCGTGTCACAAAAATATTACGATTCACTTGATACAGATTTGGGATATCGTGTTATGATGCAGCTTGGAAAAACAGGTGGTGTATTTAGGTTTTTTTATGAAACGGAAATAATCTCTGAAAACTATGACCCAAATGATATGGGTTATGAAAGGAAAAGTAATGAAGTTAATCATCAGGGTACATTTAGCTATAATATTTTTAAACCTGTGGGGATTATTCAAAGTTCAAGAAATTCTTTTGAAGTTGAATATACCAGTCTTTATAAACCTGCCAGTTTTTCTGAACTTCAATTGTCATTAAATACTTTCACTTCTTTTATGAATTTTTGGTACACCCGCCTGGAGGTTCAATATAAACCATTGGGTACACATGATTTTTATGAGCCCAGGGTAAGCGGTAGAAGTTTTTACCGCTATCCAACAATGGAGCTTTCAGGATGGTTGTCCACTGACAGAAGAAAGAAGTTGTATGGAAGGTTATCAATGGATTATGCAAAGCCTTATTCACCATACAATCAAAATTTTTTAGGACTGGGTATTGGACCCACTTTCCGATTGAACGATCGTCTGCAAATGAGTTATGATTTAAGATATAATCTTACTAACAATAGTATTGGTTATGTGGCAGGGAATGAAGCTCAGGATAGTATTTATTTTGGTATGAGGAACACAATAACAATTTCCAATACCATAGAATCAAGTTTGATTTTTAACAGTCGCTCTTATCTTACTTTTCGTTTAAGGCATTATTGGTCAAGAGTTGATTATAATGATAATTATTTTCTGCTAAAGGATGATGGATATTTAGATCCCATTGATAATTATGAGGGTACTTCAGATATTAATTATAATTCATTCAATATTGATATGGTTTATGTCTGGAGGTTTGCCCCAGGTAGTGAAATGTCCCTGGTTTGGAAAAATGCAATATATTCTTCTTCAGATCAGCTTATTAATAATTTCTGGGATAACTTAAATCATACCCTTGATTCTCCTCAGGTAAATAGTTTTTCTCTAAAAATTCTTTATTATCTGGATTATCAATATCTTAGGCGTAAATCGTAAGACATTAAAATTAACGTGTAACTAATTATTTTACATCTTATTATGATTCAGCGAATTCAAACAATCTATCTTCTTCTGGCAGCAGTTATTCTTGGCCTTGTTTTGTTGTTGCCAATTGCATCTATGGTAGATGCCCAGGCAAATAGTTTCAGCTATTTGTTTTATGGTGTAGTCGATTCATCAAATACTCTTGTAATAATTGATTATCCACTGGCAATAATACTTTGTTTGATACCATTTCTAAACCTTATCACTATTTTTCTTTATAAGTCCAGAATTTTACAAATGAGAATTTGTATATTTAATATTTTGCTAATGTTTGGCTCATTAGCTTTGATCTGGTTTTATAGTTACGAAGCTGAAAATGTCCTTTTTGTGGATACTTATTTCTCTTATCCTGTGGTTTTCCCCCTGGTGGCGGCTATTCTTACATTTATGGCCTTCAGGGGAATACGGAAAGATGAGATCCTTGTGAAATCTGCAGACCGAATCCGTTAACAAAATATAATACGGTTATTGTGTTATTATTGAATTTCTTAAATTTGTTCATTCATTCTTTTGTTTGATAATTGATTTCTAATGACCCTGAAGCTGGTATTACCCAAATTGAACTTTTAGCAAATCCATCTTTTTTTATTAGTTTAGTGGATTATAACCGATATTAAATGCGTAATAATTTACTTTGAAATCCTTCTTTAGAATATCCTTTATTTTTGTCTTGCTGTTAAACTTTCCTGTTAATATTTTTTCTCAGGAAGGATATGAGTTAGAATCAATCAAGTTTGAAGGGAATAGGCATTTGTCATCGTACTTACTGAAAAAATACATGGAACTTGAAACCAAAACTGTAACCAACAGGATTTTATGGTGGAAGGAATGGCCTGTTTTTCATCAGGAGGAACTGGAGGATGATTTAATAAGGATACGACAGTTCTATCAGACAAATGGTTATCTGTATGCGCAGGTAAGTGCAAGGACAGAAACAGATAAAGAAAAATACCGGTTGAAATTGATTATTCAGATAACAGAGAATGAACCTATATTGTTTGATGGTTATACGATAAGTGTTCAATCTCCCGAAATGGGGAAAGTGGATTCCATTATTGAATTATCAAAGAAGAAAATCAATTTTAAAAATAGTGCAGTTTTTAGGGATGAGGATGTTAGTAATGCAGTTAATACATTATATCTTGGTCTGATAAACAATGGCTTTCCTTTCCCTAAAGTTGATCCTGAAGTAAGTGTTGATACGGTTGAACAAAAGGCGAAAGTAAATTTTAAGGTGAAGAGTAATAATTTTAGCCATCTGGGGAATATTAGAATTGAAGGCTTAGAAGATTCCGAAGAAGAACTTGTAAGAAAACGAATGAATTTGAAAAGTGGTAGTATTTATTCTAAAAAGGATATTAATACAGCCCGGTCCAATGCTTTTAATACAAATCTTTTTCAATATGTGGTGGTCAATCCTGATGTTTCCTTAGATACGGGCAATATTGTTCCTCTGGTTGTTTCGGTAGAGGAATCAAAGCGCTGGGATTTTCGTATTGGTGCGGGCTACAGTACGGATGATCGTTTCAGGATCAGCTTATTAATTACGAAAAGGGCATTTCTGGGTGGTGACCGTACCCTTGAATATGGAATAAAACATTCTTATACCTGGCCAATTGATACTTATTTAAAGTTTACACAACCCGGATTTCTTATGAGAGGGGTTGATTTTATATTTAATCCGTATTACTCAATTGACAGGGAGGTCGATTATAATGTAGAAAGATTGGGTTCAAACTTTACATTTGATAAGGATTTTGGCCGCAAACATTCGGCTTATTTTGCTTATACATGGGAACAATCAAAACTTACATCAAGTTTGGATACTACCCTGGATGAAAATGATCAGGTAAGCTGGGATTACATTTCAGGATTTTCAGTGGGTTACCAATTTAAAATTCTGAATTCCACTTTTGATCCTAAAAAGGGATGGGCATTGTATATTACGAATGGTTTATCCGGACTCTTTTTTGACAAAGCAGCCAATTATTATAAAATTGCAGTTGACCTTAGACGCTATCAACCTTTGAGGAATGAGTTTGTTTTGGCTTTACGGTCAAAAATTGGATATATGGTGCCTATGGAGCCGGATGAGACCACTCCAATACAGGAAAGGTTCTTATTGGGTGGTAGTAACTCAATTCGGGGTTATAGAAGGAACGCTATTGGTTTTCAAAATGACGAAGGAGTTACTATTGGTGGTAACAGTATGATGGAAGGAAGTGTTGAATTACGTTATCCCATATATAAATCCTTCAGGGGGGTGGTTTTTATGGATGCTGGAAATACCTGGGAGGATTCCGGTTATTATTCGTTTAGGGATTTGAAATATAGTATAGGCCTGGGATTAAGATATTCAACACCTATTGGTCCTATACGTCTGGATATGGCAACACCTGTAATAAATGATCCTTTTAGTTTTCATTTTTATATAACTATAGGGCAGGCATTTTAATGAGAATAATTATTAAAATATTATTTTATCTTACACTAATATTGATTGGTTTGGTGTTTGCTTTGTTGTTGCTTGTTAATACCCAGTGGTTTAAAGACAAATTGGTGGTTTTTACTGAAACACGTCTGGAAAATGTTTTCTATGGAAGAGTGGAAATTGGAAAACTGGATGGGTCCCTTTTTAAATCTATTTCTTTGAAGGATGTAGCATATATTGATTCAACCGGCAATAAAATCATATCCCTGAAAGAGGTAGGAGTAACATATCGGGTAAGAGAACTACTTTCAAAAAATATATATGTAAATGATTTCCATATCTCAAAATCCGAGGTTCATCTGGAGAAGTCAGACAGTGCCTGGAATATTTCCTCTATTATTAGACCTGTTAATAAGAAAAAGGATAAAAAGCCTTTTAGTTGGGGGATTACAGTAGAAAATGCCGATTTTAATGAATTTGAAGTTTTTGTAAATTCTCCGGATTCCTCCATGCCTGAATATTTAAAAACCAGTATGAATTTTGATTTCCAATTTATAAATCAAAAATTATTTGCAAACATGAATAGTGTTGAACTTGTTACTCATTCCCCTGACCTTAGAATTAAAAATGGTTATGTGTTTTTTGAAAAAAATGATAGTTTACTTCGGGTTAAAGATTTACAGTTGAATTCAGATTCTTCATTCATTAGTTTGAATGGTTATATTTCTTCAATAAACTTTAAAGAGGCTGAGCTGGTATTAAAATCAGAAATTGCCTTTCAGGACTTAGAACCCTTTGTGAAAGGGCTGAATAATAAAGCTTCACCGGAGATTAATATTATGGCACTTCTGGAAAATGGAAATTTGGATGCTGAAATTGATATTAAAGAAAAAGAACAGCACATTGAAGGCAGTGTTCAGCTATTTGGATTATTAAAGGATATTTCCCTTAAGACCAGGCTTGGTTTTAAGCACATTAATATATCTGACTGGCTGGACAAAAATGAGTTAAAAAGTGATTTGAGTGGAGGCCTTGATATAGAATCTAATTCATTAAAATTCAAGTCAAATAATATTTCGGGAGATTTTTTCCTGGCAAATACCCCTGTAAAAGGAATTGAACTGGATTCACTGCATATAAAATTTAATAAAGAAGGAGATGCCATTCAGTCTGAATTAATGGTGCAAAGCAATAAAAGCCGAGGGGATTTTGCTGTTGGTTTAAGTAATATCTATGCCGAACCTGAATATAATATTGTGGGTGAATTTATACATTTAAATCTGGGTAATATATTGAATAACAAGAAATTGGTTTCAGATATCAACATGAAGATTGACCTTTCAGGTTCGGGTAAAACTCCTGAAACTGCCATGTTTAATTTAAATACTGAGATTGATAAGGTAGTTTATGCTGACTTTAAAATAGAGAATTCACTAATTAAACTTCAGTATGATAAAGGCAGCTATGATATTCAGGATTTCTGTTTGCAAAGTTCTGTTGCTGACCTTAGCCTTACCGGGCAGGGGAGTTTAAAGGATTCTACTAAACTTGAACTGGAAATGTATGTGAAAGATTTAAGTTCACTTAAGCATTTGTTAAAACAGAAAGAAATAAAAACAAATGGCATAGTTAAAGCGCAGATCTCTGGCAATATTGATTCACTTGTATCTAAGATACAATTTGATCTTTTCGAAACTATGATGGATACGATTAGTATAGATGAATTGGCAGGGAACCTGGCATTAAATATTTTTCCAAAAAGAAAACAATATTCGGGGAATGGTGAAATAACAGCATCTAAACTAAAGTATGGAAGGTATAATTTTGAAAAGCTGATACTTAAATCTGATTTCTCTGAAAAACAATATGACAATCAGATATTTTTTGAAAGTAAAGACTCTCTTAATGGTGATATTGATATCGATATTAATATAGAAAATGATCCGCTTTTTGCCCTGAACAATATTGATTTGAATATATATGGGCGTAATTGGGTGGGTGGTTCTGATAGTTCTGAAGTGCAACTATTTAAGGATAGAATTGCCGTCCGGAATATCAATATAGAATCTGAAGATCAAAGAATTTTTATAGACGGTTATTATTCATTTAAAGGAAAAGAGGATCTTAGGATGGATATTATAAACCTTCGAATTGATAAACTCCCTTTTATTGAAAAAGTGCCTGGTAAGCCAACCGGAATATTGAATTTTAAACTGGACTTACAGGGGGATGCTACTCAACCTGAAATAGCAGGAGCTTTGATGATAACGAATGGAAGCATATCAGGAATTTCAATTGATACATTTTCCCTGGATTTGAATTATGCGTCAGACAATCTGGGTTTTGCCAGTTCATTAACTGCAAATAATACACATATTGTTAGTGTATCAGCAGTAGTTCCCTACCATTTATCTTTTACCGATTCTATTCAGAAGATTGACAAGAATATCCCGGTGAATATTTCATTGAAAACCGACAGTCTGGACCTGAATTTTATTAGTTCCATTCTGGATAATGACAAGTTCATAATGTCTGGTACCCTCATTGGGGATTTTAAGATTGACGGATCAGTGGCAGATCCTCAATTTACTGGATTTCTGAATCTTTATGATGGGAGTTTTCAATTTGAAAAGCTGGGTATTAATTACCATGATGTGGTTTTGAGGTCAGGGTTCAGAGAGAATAAGTATGTGCTTGATTCACTTCGGATATTATCAGGAAAGGAGGGAGAGCTTAATGTTACCGGAGAAGCTGTTCTGGGTAGCACGTTCAAAAAGCCAATAGACAGGTTTTCGGTGGATATAATTGGTTCTGATTTTGTTCTGGCTAAATCTCATTTAGCAGAAATTGAATTTAATACCAATTTGAATTTGAAAGGAACATTGGATGACCCGGAAATTAAAGGAAGTTTAAATATTGAAAAAGCAAAAATAAATTTAGATGAGTTGATGAAACGAAGTGGCCGGAAACCGAAAGTAATCGGAGTTCCAATGTTGGTGGAAGCAATTAATGATACTATTATTGATATGGTTGAGAATGATACAATTAGCTTTATAATTGACTCGACTAAATATAAAAATAAAGATTTTTTTAAAAATCTGCATGGGGACATTGTAGTTGATATGCCTGGGAATTTCTGGATAAGAGGGAATGATATGAATATTCAGTTGGAAGGGAATGTGAAGGTAACTAAAAACAAATGGGATGTAAGGTATTTTGGAGATGTTGAGGTAAGACGGGGTTATTATAAACTATATGGCCGGAAACTTGTTATTGATAAGGCATCGATAGAACTCAGGGGTGAAGAAGAAATAGATCCTGTCCTCAATGTCCATGTTTATTATAAATTCAGAGTTAGAAATAATTCCGGTAATGAGAATCTCAGGATTCTGAATATTAAGGTTTCCGGAACCTTAAAGGACCCCGTATTAAACTTTGATCTGGATGGAAAAGGAATTGAAAAAGAAGATGCAATTTCTTATTTATTATTTGGTATTAAAATAGATGATCTGGACTTCAGTCAGCAGTCCCAAATGCCGGCCTCTGGTGAGAACCTGGCTAAAGATATAGGATTTAGTCAGTTAGCTAATATGTTGCAAAGTTCTATTGGTCAATCCATAGGGATTGATGTAATTGAGATTGATAGTGAGGATAACTGGGACACGGCACCGGTAACCCTTGGGAAATACATTACGAATTATTTATACATGAGTTATACCTATACTTTCTCACTCACAAATGATAAAAAGGATTATGAACCTTATAAATTGGTTCTGGAATATCAGCTATTACGTAACCTTTTTCTTCAGGGCTCGAATTCCGGAAGTGGTTCTGGTTTCGATGTTTTTCTGAAGTTTGATTTTTAACCCGGAACCTATAAATGATAAACCTTGAATGATGAAGCTTGAATAATCTAAACCTTGAACCTTTGAACCCAGAACCTCTAAACCTTGAACCTCTGAACCTCTATCTTATATTCAAATGTTCCTGATCTGTTATCTTTTCACAATACCTGCATTTTAAGGCAATTTCATTTCCTGGTATTACCGTGAACCTTGTGATTATTTGTTCGTGATTAGTAATACATTTAGGGTTTACACACCTGGCAATTCCAATTATTTCTTTAGGGACTTCAACATTATATTTTTCAACTACTTTATAGTTGTTAATAATGTTTAGTTTGGCTTCTGGAGCAACCAGGGCAATCCGGTTCACATCATCATCTACAAAGGTTTTACCGGCAACTTTGATAATGGCTTTCCTGCCTAATTTTTTGCTTTCTAAATTCGTCCCAAAAGTAATTCTATTATCAAACTTTTCGAGACCAAGAATGGAAATTACTTTAAAAAGATTCTTGGCCGGAATGTGGTCAATTACTGTTCCGTTTTTTATTCCACTAACGCTAAGTTGTTTAACATCTCTCATTGCTGATATTTACTATTTTAAACCTAAAATTGAAGCGATTATAGCCTGTCTTGTATAAACTCCGTTTAGAGCCTGGGTAAAATAATATGCCTTTTCACTTTTATCCACATCCTGATGGATCTCATTTACCCTTGGCAGAGGATGGAGGATTTTAAGATTTGCTTTTGTGTTTTCAAGCATCGCATACCTTAATACATAAATATTTTTCACTTTTTCATATTCCATAGGATCAGAGAATCTTTCTCTTTGCACCCTTGTCATATATATTATATCTGCCCTGGAAATAATTTCCGTAAAATCGGAATGCTCATAATATTTAAGACCCAACTCATTAAGATATAATTTATATTCATCAGGCATTTGCAATTCCTTGGGAGATATAAAATTGAAGGTAGTATTAAAATGAGACATTGCCATCAGCAACGAATGAACTGTCCGTCCATATTTCAGGTCACCTACCAGGAATATATTCAGGTTCTCCAGGGTCCCCTGGGTTTTTAATATGGAGTACAGGTCTAGAAGTGTTTGTGTGGGGTGTTGGTTGGCGCCATCACCGGCATTAACAACAGGAACCCTGGACACCTCAGATGCATACAGGGCACTTCCTTCAAGCGGATGACGCAATATGATCAGATCACTGTAATTACTGACTGTCATAATTGTGTCCTTAAGGGATTCCCCTTTTGAAACACTGGAAGAAGAAGAGTCCGTAAATCCAACAATTCTGCCACCTAAGCGGCTCACTGCACTTTCAAAACTTAACCTGGTCCTGGTTGATGGCTCATAGAATAAAGTAGAAATAACTTTACCATTGAGCAGTTCAGGTTCAGGCTTGGCTTCAAACTCAGCAGCAATATTCAGGATTTTAAGAATTTCCTCTTTGGTATAATCATTGATAGAAACGAGGCTTCTTGATTTCATTTAGTTATAAAGATATGGTGTAAAATAATTATTGCAAATTTAACGATTGCTATGGCATTTATTAATAATTGTTGAAATCTGTTCATAACTTTTTTGTATTATCATGGAGTTTCGATTTCGACGATAGAAATATTATTTAAAATTTTCATTTTGTTTGAGATTATAGGAATCCCTGACAGGGGTACTGCTATTACCATTTCACATTGTTCCCCAAACTCCTGATCATAAGGCTTAATGTTTCCTTCTTTTAAGATTTTCATAACTTCATTCATCTGAGGGTATCTGAAATGAATCTTAAACCACTTTTTAATTATTATTGTGCTAATATTCTTATTCTTAATAGCATTTGCAGCAGCAGTACGGTAAGATCGTATTAGCCCGCTGGTACCCAATAATGTGCCACCAAAATATCTGATAACTACAATTAATACATTGGTGAGTTCTGCCGAACGTATTTGCCCAAGAATTGGTTTGCCTGCTGTTCCGGATGGTTCACCATCATCATTTGCCCTGTATTGGTCTTCATTATGGCCAATTTTATAAGCATAACAATGATGGCGTGCATCATGGTATTTCTTTTTCAGCTTTACCAGAATATTTTTTACATCATCTTCTGTTTTAATGGGGTAGGCAAAGGCAAGGAACTTACTGCCCTTTTCTTTATATATTCCTTCTGATGGTTTTATTAATGTTTTGTATGATTCAGCTGTATTCATACCTGGAACAGAATAAACAAAATAACAATTGCCAGGATAATTCCAGCCCAGTTTACAGGATTGAGTTTTTCTTTGAATAGAACTATGCCTGCCAGTACTGACAATAACACAATACCTATGCTATTAATAGCAAAAACCAGAGAACTGTCCAGTCCACTATAGCTTAAAGCCTGTATAAAGAAAAATAAAGATCCAAAATTAAAAAGCCCTAATATAATTCCACCTAAAATATCTTTAGTACTTGTTTCTTTTCCAAACTTTGATTTAAATAACAACTTTGTTAGAAAACTAACGGAAAATGAAATGACAAATAAATAGGCAGAAAACAGGAATACATTTCCTTCCTTAAGAAAATCCTGCTGAGTGAACTTGACCATAGAATCTGTAATTCCCATTCCAATAAACATGATGGCAGGTAGCCAGATGTACTTTTTTAATCCCGGATGTATATCTGTTTTTATCATGGTAAGCAGAAGGGCTGCCGGAGCCAGCACAATCCCCGCAATTTTTAAAAAGGTAGAACTTTCATGATAATATAGGATACTAAAAATCATGGGGATAACCATCGACATTTTAGCAGAAATAGATGCAATTGTGAGACCTGCTTTTTGGGTAGTGGCAGAAACTACATTAAACATAATGGCAAACATCACTCCAATAATAACAGCCATCATGAACCAGTCATTTACACCAGAATCCTGGTAGCTTCCTTCTTTATTTGCAAGCAAAAAACCCAGAACAGATGCTGCGAAATAATTCAGTATAATGGCATTGAATGAATTTATTTTGAACCGTTCAAAGTACCGGAAAGTTATCAGAATCAAAGTAGAAGCCAGGATGCTAAAAAAAAGATAGCCCATATCAAATAAATATGGGCTAAAGTTAATAAAATATGTGAGTTGATCTTTTCCTAAATTTCTTCAGTCTCAACAATTTTTGCAAGTATATCAGCGTAAGGTATTACCAGATAATTCTTTCCTTCAAATTCTGTTTCATTGCCTGAAAATTCTTTGAAATATACAGTATCACCTACAGCTATTTCCGCATTTTCAATATTACTAAGTGCTACTACTTTTGCAAACTTTTGTTTTTCCTTTGCTGAATCAGGAATAATAATACCACTGGCAGTTTTCTGTTCATTTTGTTCTTCTGTTACGTCAAGTATAACATTCTGATTAACAGGTAATAAGTCTTTCATCTTTTTTATTATTTAAAATGTGAATATTAAATTAAAATTAACCATCGATCTCAAGGAGCCGATTAATTCTTTCTCTGTCAAAGCCGACAATTATTTGTCCGTTTATGTCTGTTTGTGGAACACCCTGCTGACCTGATTTTTTAACCATGGCTTCTGCAGCACGCTGATCTTTTGATACATCAATATCTGTAAACCGGATGCCATTTTTTCTTAAATGTGTCTTGATAGTAGTACACCAGCTACATGTTGGAGTGGAATAAACAGTTACTCTTTTCTGAGGTTTCCCATCAGTGGCAGAAGCAATGAATACAAGGTTTTCGAAAACTGACTTATAATAGCTTTTATCGTTGCATCCTTTATATGTATTCCTGAACTCCCCGTTTTCAAAACTAATAAGGGTAGGGGCAGAGCTAATAGCATATTTTCCATGAATATCCCGTACCTCAGTAACATCAACGGTGAAAAGTTCAAAATCTTTGGTATTATTTGCGCTTTCCTCGATATTTTGAATAGCACACTCACTAAGTTCTGAACCTTTTTTATAAATAAGTACGAATGCCTGTTTTTTCCCCTTAATTTTACTTTGCAGGTCCTGATATGATTTTATTCCGGTTATTTTCATTTTTTACAATTGATTAATAATTCTGTTTATTCTGACTTATTGTAAATTTGAAATTTTCTTATTCATATTTTATGCCAAAACTCAGAAGGAAATATTTTGGCAGTATTCCTTTGATATTTTTATGAAAGTGTGACAAACTGACTTGAATATTAAATTTAAAGTTTGGTCTCTTTGAGATATAGTGTCACTCAATGACAATTAAATGGTTATTAGTGGTTATTAAATTGTTATTATGTAGCCATTCTTACAGGTATCAATTAACAATTATCAGGGATCAAGACCAAAAAATGTAGAGTCAAAATGTAACCGAATGACAGCGAAGCTAATAACAATTGAATAACAGCGTAGCTAATGACAATCGAATAACAGCGTAGCTAATAACAATTTCATCGACAAATTGAGCCAGTTTATCGAAAAAACTTGGTTGATTCTAAAATCTCCCATATTATTGTTTCGAAAAGGGATGTTTAAACAAATTTTAATTTTAGCACCATGAAGAATAGCAGTTTGATTATCGCAATTTTAGTCTTCCTTTTTTTAGGAAGTTGTATACCATCATTGTTCCCACTTTATTTTGAAAAAGATTTAATTACTAATGATAACTTGGTAGGGTCATGGAAAGATGATGCTTCACCAGATACATGGGTTTTTAATCAGCATACTTATAAGAACGAAAAAAGAAAATCCTACACTCTCAGGTACCTGGAAAAGTCAAACAACACTACGCCAGGAGTATTAGGTATTTTTGATATTCATTTATTTAACCTTGGAGATAATAGTTTTATTGATTTCTATCCTGGAGAAAACAAGGAAATGGATAATGAAATAAACACTTTAATGGCCCTTCATCTTATTCCAGCTCATACTTTTGCAAAAGTTGAAATATCAAAGGACACAATAAAAATATTCCAGTTTGACATCGAACATCTTGAGGATTTACTGG
>JAOZKQ010000680.1 GCA_029935275.1 Bacteroidales bacterium
TCAGGGGCCAATACCATGTATGTAGCACCAAACAAAGTATCAGGACGAGTGGTAAAAACTTCAATTTTTTCTGTAAAGCCTTCAATGGAAAACAAAACGCTGCTACCCTCCGAACGGCCAATCCAGTTTCGTTGTATCTCTTTAAGTGAATCGCTCCAGTTGATGGTATCCAGTCCGTCCAGCAGCCTTTGAGCATAGGCGGTTATGCGGAGTGACCATTGCTTCATTAGTTTTCTTTCTACCGGATGTCCGCCTCTTTCGGAATAACCTTCTTTTACTTCGTCATTTGCCAGTACGGTGCCAAGTTCCGGACACCAGTTTACCATGGTATCGGAAAGATGGGCAAGGCGGTAGTTCATCAATGTCAGTTGTTGTTCTTTCTCATTCATTGACTTCCATTCAGAAGCAGTAAAAGCTTCAATTTCATCACAGGCTGCATCAACCAGGGTGTTGCCATCTTTTTCGAAGATTGCAATCAATGTTTGAATAGGTTCTGCCTTTTGAGTTTGGTTATTAAACCAGGAGTTGAACAGTTGAATAAATGTCCATTGGGTCCATTTATAATATTTAGGGTCACAGGTTACCACTTCACGGTCCCAGTCAAATGAAAAACCGATTTTATCCATCTGTTCCTTATACCGGTCAATATTTTTGTAAGTAGTAATTGCAGGATGAGTCCCGGTTTGGATGGCATATTGTTCTGCGGGCAGGCCGTAGGCATCAAATCCCATGGGGTGAAGCACATTAAAACCTTTATGCCTTTTATAGCGGGTGTATATATCGGAAGCAATGTACCCTAATGGATGACCTACATGTAGCCCGGCACCGGAAGGATAGGGGAACATATCCAGTACGTAATATTTGGGTTTGGAAGGATCGGTAATAGCGCTGAAGGTCTTATTATCTTTCCAGTATTGTTGCCATTTCTTTTCTATATCAGTAAAGCAGTAATTCATTTTTAGCCAAATTATTGGATGTAAAAACTTTAAGCTGCGAAATTAAAAAAACTTTGCGATAATTAGCTGAATTCATAAAGCTGAATTGATAAAACAAGCCTTTGGGCCTTTCAATTATTTCATTTTTTTCATGTAAGATCATATTTTTTTGTAATTTTGCAAGCCAAAATATTGGTCCCGTACCTGCCTGCCGACAGGCAGGGTTCAGCTCAAGTTTGGATAAAGTCTTTGCCTTGTAATTTTTCAGGGCTGAGGAAACGTAATATTTTGTAATTAACATAGTATAATGTAAACATATTGGTCCCGTAGTTCAGCTGA
>JAOZKQ010000023.1 GCA_029935275.1 Bacteroidales bacterium
TCAGGTAACAAAGGCAGAAGGCAGAAGGCAGAAGGCAGAAGGCAGAAGGCAGAAGAAAGGAAGGCAGAAGGCTAAAGAAAGGAAGGACGGAATGTCAGTAATGAATTATTTCCTTCCCTGTTCCCTGTTCCTTGTTCCCTGTTAACTGTTAACTGTTAACTGTTCAAACGTTCATATCTGTATGAAAAACCAACATAGGCAAATTACTTTGAAAAATTATCTTCTTTGTTAAACTTGGGTGGATCAGATTAGTTAGCAAGTTTCGTCTGTGTGTTGTAAGTGAAAGCAGATCAACATCGTGTGTAGTCAGGTATTCTTCCAGTCCCTCCAGTACATTCTCATTATCAATCACAGAACAATAAATTTTAACTTTTGGATAACTATCGACAAAGTACCTTTTCAAACCATCCATTTTCAACTTTGCCCATTTACCTATTTCACCTGAGCCCACATGGATGCAGTATATTCTGATTCTAAAACCTGCCAATAATTTCATGAGACGTGTAATGGCTAAAAAATCTGATTCATCATAATTAGTAGCATATAAAACATTGTACTCCTTCTTATCATAATTGAATTCCGAATCTTCAGGAACAACAAGTACCGGATAATTGGATTTCATGACAACCCTGATAGAAGACCCTCCCATAAATTCAGAACGTAAACCCGCTCCTCTTGCCCCGATAACAAGCAAATCAGGTTGAAAATCCTCACTATAGTTAAGTATTGTATCAGACGGCAAGCCAGGTATGATAAGCGTTTCCAGGTCAATATCCTTTAAACCCAACTTATCCAGTTCTTTGCTAATACTTTCTTTAAAATTCTTCATCTGAGAGATTGCGACCTCTTTTATTTCCGTAATTTGTTCAGATACCGGATCTGAAAAAATATAGGATTCAGAATAAGGTATTGTACCAATTTCCGGGGTATAGTAGATATGTATCAACAGTAGCTTTGAGCCCGGATAGTTTTTAGCAATTCCAAGGGCATACCGTACAGCATTTCTTGAATAATCTGAAAAATCAACAGGAACAAGGATCTTTAATGGCATTTGTAAAGATTCTTCTTCCTTACCCAGATCAAGTTTCATACGACTGGCAATTTTCATTGCTTCTTCAAGGTTATCCTCAGTAACTTTTACTTTAACCCCACCTGAAGCATCAGGTTGAATAGTATTAACATTCATTAGAACACTGCTAATTTCCACCTCCTCCAGAAGAGTTTTCAGAATAATTGCCCTCGAATAAGGTTCAACTGCAATGGTGTAAAGTTTTGTTTCCATGATTATATCATTTTATAATAATTCAGCCCTTCCATTTCACTTCCTTAAGATACAATTTTTTATTTAATATTCAAAAATTATCAAGAATAATTACCAAATAGAAAGTAATTGCAGATGTTGAAAAAATAGAAAAATATGACTATATTTGAGAGCCATGTTATTAATCTGGTATAAAATATGAAATTGACTGGATGGGAGACATTAAAACTGAAATTTAAAAAAATCCTGAATATCCCGGGAAATAAAACCTATCTGTCAAAACTAATTGATAACATAGAAAAGCAATATGCAGAAAACAACAGCCTTCCATTTATAATCACAGAGATTAAGGAAAAAGGATTTATCGTAAAAGTTGCCAAACTTACCGGATATATTTCATTCTATCATATGCCCTGGAGTTATGAAATTAATGATGCATGGAGAGCTATTTTTCCCTATATTAAAGGAAAAATATTTTTTGGCAAAATATATCAATTTAGCAAAGAGCCCCAGTCCATTATCATAAACGGAGAGATTCCTCAATTTAAGAAACCAGAATTAATTGAGAATAATGAATACAATGGAATAATTGTTAAAAAAATAAATTATGGTGTATTTGTCGATATTGGATATAGTTTTAAATGGGAATGTGGTTCTTTAGTTAGCTTATTTCATAAATCAAATTTTGAAACAACTGAATTTTTTGAAAAAGTAGAAATTGGAGAAGTAATTGAATTAAAATTCCGGGGTTATAATGAAAAAGAACAGCTTATCTTTAGCAACAAAACCGATCCAAATGAATGGTTTACTGGTGAAATAGGAAAACTAGTCGGCCAGATACTACCTGTAAACGTATTAAAAAAAGAAAGTCAGATAATCAGCTACCTTGTGGATAATAAATACAAGGCTAGCCTATCAATTACAGAACATATAAATGAAGCAGTAAGATACCTTAAAAACGGTGATATAATACATTGTAAAATAGTAAGGATTCTTAATCCAATGAAGATATTACAATTAAGGTGGGAATCAGAATCAGAAATTGAAGAAATTATTTTAAGAAATCCACTTCCAGAAAATACGATTTATAAAAAGTATAACACAATCCAAAACAGGGTAAACGATGATGTTGTTGAAAAACTAAACCTAATTGGAAAAACAGTTAAAGTTGAAATTATTAAAAAAAAAGATCGTTTTGGAATATTACGGACCAAATATCTCGTTGAGGACAAATACTCAGGAAAACTAAATATCTCAAATGAATTTTCCCAAACAGGCAAGAAAGAAATAAAACAGATTGAAAAAAACCTGCAAAATGGAGAAATTATTAATTGTAAAGTATTGAGTTTCAATAAAAAGCTGGTTAATATCAAATGGGATTTGAAAGACAATGAATTGTTCTGATTTTTCAATTCTAAATTTCCAAAACAGGAAAGCAGCTATAGCAAACCTTTTTGCAACAAGCTTATGAAAAAAATTAGCATAAGGTAACTTCTAAAAATTTGAAATTTTATGAATCTGTGAGGCTTTCAAAATTTTCAATCCGCAGTTTACAGTTGTATATGAGGAATTTAAAATTTTGTTTAACGATGCTCCCGATAGCAATCGGGACTTCAAAGAGCAATTTTTAGAGGTTACCATAATTCTATTAACACTAATCCTTACAGCATTTTCTCTACAAACAGATTTTTTAACTGAACAGAAACGGTACAAGAGAGTAAGAACTACATTTGAGAAAAAAGGGGAAATCGTAACAAAAACATTAAAAGAAAATGGAATAAATGCAGATGGGTTAAATATTCTGATTACAGCATATAAAGCCGAACAAACACTTGATATATATGCCAGAAACAAAACTGAAGCAAGCTACAAAAGAATAGTGAGCTTTGACATTTGCAAAAGTTCAGGCCAGCCCGGACCTAAAAGAAAGCAAGGAGATTATCAGGTCCCTGAAGGTTTTTATTACATTGACAGATTTAACCCATCGAGTAATTTTTACCTGTCACTTGGCATAAACTATCCAAATCAATCCGACAGGATAAAAAGCAAAGCAACAAATTTGGGTGGTGATATTTTCATTCATGGCTCTTGTGTAACAATTGGATGCATCCCAATGACTGACAATAAAATAATGGAAATATATCTTTATGCAATTCATGCCAGAAACAGTGGCCAAATGCAAATACCTGTTTATATTTTTCCATTCAAAATGACTGACCAAAATTTCAATGCATCCATAAAAAAATATAAGAGCAATCCTGAGCTTGTTAAATTTTGGGCAAATTAAAAAGTAGGTTTTGACAAGTTCACTAATGAAAATAAAGAATTAAATATTTTAACAGACAAATATGGAAACTTTATTTATTCACAAAAAACCAGAAACAAACATAGCTGTATTGCATAAGGCAATTTATTGTAAATATGAAGTTTACCTGCTATTAATTAGTATATTTGCAAACAGAAAGAAATTTTAAATTTAAGCAGCACACAGCATAGCCAGGCCAATAAAAGTATTTTAAATAAAATAAATAAAGTCGAAATTATAAATACAAAAATATGAAAATCTATAAAAAAAGTGTACTTGTTGTAATGATAACATTAACTCTTATAGGTTGTAATAATAGAAATAAACAAACTAATAATTCTCCAGAACCAGCTATTGAGCTAGCCGGAGACTATGTTTCAAGTGAATACAATAAACGAAATGAAGGTTATGATTGGGTGGCTGTTTTGGTAACAAAGACCAATGATAGCATTGTGCATATTTCAGTTCGTTCCCGTGCTGATAAAAAGAAACCTACCTGCACCTACGATACTGATGCAACAAAAATAAACAATACTACTTTTAAAGCTGAAACAGATGGTAAAAATATCGTATTCAGCTTTAAAGATAATGTTTTAAACATTACTACTGAAAAAGAAGATGATAAAGATATACTGAATTATTTTTGTTCAGGAGGAGGTAGTTTATTGGGTGATTACACCAAATTAAAGGAAGCATTGGATAAAGTACAAATTGATCCAACTATTTTTCAAAAAACATTATCCTTACAAGGCATTCTCTTTTTTATTAGTTCAACCGGAGAAGGCTCCATTCAGCAACTTAGCATTAAACCTAATGGACTAAAAATTGACAATTCAAAAATAAGTATGGAAATAGATGGCTATATTACAAATGCTGAAATTGAAGATTTAAATTCAGACGGTTATCCTGAAATATTAATATATACAGTTTCTGCCGGAAGTGGTAGTTATGGAAATGTAATTGGATATTCTGTAAATAATGGAAAATCATTAAGTCAGATTTATTTTCCAAATATTGCGGATAACCCAAAAGCGAATAAAGGATATATGGGGCACGATGAGTTTGCTGTTGTTGAAACTACTTTAATTCAACGTTTTCAAATCTATAATGAAGGAGACACAAATGCAAATCCCACAGGAAACATTCGTCAAATTCAATATAAATTAAAAGAGGGAGAGGCCTCCAGGCAATTTGTTATCGACAAAATATTAGAATACCCGGCAAAATAAGAAATTCCAGGAACCTCCTATATAGTGCCTGCAAGAAAACACCTCTTTTTTAAGTCTTTGATAAGAAGGCGTCAAAGACAAGGCTTTCGAAGTCTTGAAAACCAAGGAGTTTACTTTCGTAAATGACTGTTTTTAAGACGAGAGTAACGCAGTATTTGACGTTTTCTTGCAAAGACTATATACCGGCTACTTCCAAACATTTGGAGTTAGCCAGGACAAAAATGCAGTATAAGTTCATTCATCCGGATTATTTCCTTCTTCAAAAAAAGAATCGTCAATACCTTTATTTATGTCGAAATAGCTTAGTTTAATACTTACAGTTCCCTCTTTTGCCCCTTTCACTTTAAGTTCATCTTTATCAACTGTGGAATTCTTACCAATAAATTTGAGGGGAATTTTTAAATTTACTACCCGGAAACTGATTTTTATTTCCGTTGGCAGTTCTAGCTCAGGATCGGAATATTTCAAATTAATCAGATAACTTCCATTGTTTCGTGTGGTATTCTCCACTTTATTTATCAGCGCCTTTTCAGCATCAACCCATAAGGTTGAAAGTACAATATCCGATTTACTGCCTTCAGGAATTATTTTTATAACAGTGTACTGTTTATCATTAATAATTTCCAATCCGCTATATACAGCAAGATAATCATCCTTTAATATTTTTCGTATAGATATACCAATTCCTCTTTTGGGAAGCATAATAAATTCATCCGAAATGAAACGTATTTTATCAGGTTGCTTAAAAAACATCTTTGCGTTTTTGTCGGGCATCTTAATAAAATCCACATCCAAATGAATTTCTATATCCGCTTTATAATCTTTAATTAGTTCAAGTTTTTGCTTCAGCCTTAAAATAAGTGAATCTGGATTGCTTTCCTGTGCAAAAACATTGTTCTGACACTGAACCCACATCAAATGAAAAAGAAGAAGAAGATATTTTATATATTGAAGTTTCATTTTGTCATCAATTCCCCATTAAGATAATATGTCCTTTTTTCTGAAAATAAAAATAGTCAGGCCATAGAAAACCAGGCTGTGAATAAATAGAATTAAAGCGTCAATAAGTATATCCCAAAGTCTGATATCATAGCTAAAAAGCGATTGCCAGGTGTCAAGGTAACTTGTGAATAAATAAGGATTAAGTGTACCAAGTACACCAAGATTGAGTGAAGAAATAAACGTAAAAACAATAATAATTGCCATGGTTGATAAGATGGGGCTTAACGAATTACCCGATAAAGATGAGAGTAAGAGTGAAAGTGCGGCAACCGTACACATGCTGATAAAACCATAAGTAAAAGCAAGGACAAACCTCCATAGGACATCACTTTCACTAAAGATATTCACTGAACCAAATATCACCATTAAATCACCTTTTCCAAAAATCCATAATCCTAAGCCCAGACTTAATACTGCAAATATTACCATGAATACAAAAGTATAAAACATGGCGGCAATATATTTAGCTGTAATGATTTTAGCCCTGCTTACCGGCTTTGTGAGGATTATCCTGAATGTCCCGGCCTGGGCTTCTCCCGAAATTAAATCACCGGTAACAAGAACAATCAGCAAAGGCACATAAACCCAGAGAAAATTTAATACCAGGTAGGTGATAAGATAACCATTTACCAGATTTCCCTGCATGATAAAAGCATCGGACAGGTTTTGAGTTATGAAATCATGCATCTCCTGGCCCTCCCAAATCATAGCAATGTGAGAAAGAAGTATGATCACAATTAATGCTGCAAAACCAATATAACTACGCTTTTGCTTAAATATCTTGTATAACTCTATTTTAATCAGTGAGTACATACTAGGTAAGTGTAAGAAAATAATCCTCCAGGTTTTGTTTTGTACCAATTGATTTAACTGCAATTCTATTATTAACCAGTATTTTGTTTATTTCAGGAATAATTCCTTTTTTACAAACAACTTTTATTTGACTTTCATCCTTTTCAATAAGCTTAATCCTGAGTTTTGATTTCTCCAATACCTCGATAGATTTATAAACCTGATCCACTTCAAAGATGGTAAAATAGCTTTGTTGCATCAGGAGGTCTTCCACATATCCTTCCACCACTTGTTTTCCTTTACTTATTATACACATTCGATTTGCGATCATTTCGATATCCTGCAATTGATGAGATGACAAAATAATTGTTTTGCCCATCTCCCGGTTAAGGGAACTTATCAAATCCCTGATATCTTTAACTCCTGCAGGATCCAGTCCACTGGTTGGTTCATCCAATATTAACAAATCAGGGTCATTAAGGAGGGCTTGCCCAATTCCCAGCCTCTGCTTCATTCCTTTGGAAAAAGATTTCACTTTACTATGTGCCCTGTCAAGCAAACCTACAGATTCAAGTATTTTATTAATTTTTCCAGGTATTGCAGGCTGTCCGGAATACTTACATAATAACTCCAGGTTTTTATAAGCTGTCAGGTATTCGTAAAAATCAGGCTTTTCAATAAAAGCCCCAATTTTTCCAAGAATTTGATTCCTGTTTTTATTTAAGGGTTTTCCAAATATATTAAGACTTCCAGAGTCGCTACTTAATAAGGAAGTCATCATTCTGATCGTGGTGCTTTTTCCAGAACCATTAGGACCCAAAAATCCGTAAATATCATTCTCATAAACGCACATATTCAACCCGTCAACGGCCTGTATGCTTTTTAGCTTTTTTGACAATCCGGTTATTTCAACTACAGGCTGTTTCAGCATTTGGGAGTATGATTGATGATTTAGTTTTAAGATATGGAGCCTGAAAAGATGTGTAATCCACCTTAGGCTCATATTTGGAAACAAAAAAAGTTGTCATCCAAAAATACTTTGATAATAAAAATTGTGGAGTGCTAAAAACAAAATCAGGTATTATATGATACCATCTGTAACCATGTTTCCAAAAATAACAGGCACACTCTTTTTTTAAGCCCAGCTCACTGGCAGATATAAGGGCAGCATCTCTTTGGCACCTCGATTTTAAAACTGGTTTTAATATCCGGATATCAAAACCATAGATAAAAAACTGATCCTTAATTTGTTTATAATTCTGGTATCTTGACCAGGCATCTAATTGAGAGGAAACAGGAAGCGATACCAGAAAAGCTATTGCAAAATATCTTAAAATTGTAAGAAATAAATCCTGGGAAGTATCAATTCTAAACAAGATTGGAACCAGAATAAAAATCAGGATCAGCTCCATAAGAGTAATTATATGCAAAAACCTTCCGGTACGCATATAAACTATTATTTTTGGAGAATTTGATTCAAACATTCTTTAATTTTTTTAGGCAATTTGCTTTATAAATTAACAATGTTCAATGAACAATTATAAATTAACAGCCTAAATAAAGCAAAAAAAAGCAGAATATTATGAAAATCTACAAGAAATATTTACTTATGATTATACTTTATTCTACATTTACGTAAATTTTATTTCCAATTATCTACCTCATAAAAAATAAGAAAATGAGCGATTATACCAGAAGAAAATTTATTAAACAGAATTCTTTACTGGGTATGGGAGCTGCAATGTCTATAAGTGCAAGCCCTGCCATTTTTACTAACATTACGAAAGACACAGATACTCCGGCAATCCTTGGAGGGAAACCTGTCCGAACTGAAAGCTGGCCAAAATGGCCCAGGTGGAATCCGGAAACAGATGAACAAGGCGTAATTGAAGTTCTTAGAAGCGGAATATGGTCACGCAATAAAGTAGTGACAGAATTCGAAAATAAATGGGCTGAAGCAGTTGGTGCAAAACGCGCCCTTGCTGTGGTAAACGGTACAAATGCTTTAATTGCATCACTTGTTCAATTAAATATAGGAGGTGGTGATGAAGTTATTATTCCACCATACACCTTTATTGCTACTGCCGTTGCTGTTCTGGCGACAGGTGCGATGCCTGTTTTTGTTGATACGGATCCGGAAACATTCCAAATTGATCCTGAAAAAATTGAAGAAAAAATTACCTCCCGCACCAGGGCTATACTTCCGGTACATATTTTAGGATTACCTGCCAATATAGAGCGGATTATGCAAATTGCAAAAAAACATGATCTAATTGTGGTGGAGGATGCATGTCAGGCCTGGTTGGCTGAAGTAAATCATAAGAAAATGGGAACATTTGGTAATGCAGGATGTTTTAGTTTCCAGAATTCTAAAAATCTGCCAATTGGAGAAGGTGGTGCAATTGTAAGTGATGATGATGATTTCATGGATAGATGTTACTCCTATCATAACTATGGCAATCCTTATGGATCGGTAGTTGGAGATGTAGGGGCAGGAACAGTTATTGCCGGAACTAAATTACGCTTAGCCGAATATCAGGCTGCTATAGGATTAGCTGAGTTAAAAAGGCTGGATGGAGAAACCGCAATAAGGAATGAGAACGCTGAATATCTTAAATCTCAAGTTAAAGACATCCCCGGAATTATTCCCTATAAACTTTACGATAATGTTACAAGGGCCGCATTTCATCTTTTCCCCTTTAGATATAAAAAAGAGGAGTTTCATGGCTTATCAAGGGCAAATTTTCTTAAAGCCCTTGCAGCAGAAGGTATTCCATGCTCAGGCGGATATGCCCCTTTAAACAAAATGCCATACCTGAATAATGCATTTCAATCAAAGAATTTTCAAAAAATGTATCCGAAAGAAATGTTGGATTTCAATATATACCTGGAGAAAAATCAATGTCCTCTAAACGATCAATTGTGTAATGAAGAAGCTGTATGGTTGTCGCAAACCTTACTTCTTACTGAAAAATCAGATATGAATCAAATTGCCCATGCAATTGAAAAAGTAAGAAAAAATGCTGACTCTATTAAAAATCAAATCTGATAAAATAAAAATTTAATAATAAGAAAAACTTCATGAAAAAAACACTTTTTATTTCAACTGTATTTTTCTTCCTGATAACCACTTTTTCCTATTCAATTTCAAAGAATAGTTATCCCGATGATGCAAATGGATGGAAAGCTGGTGTTGCCAGGACAGTAATTACTCCAAAACAATCACTATGGATGGCCGGATACGCCAGTCGCACAGCTCCTTCAGAGGGGAAACTGCATGATTTGTGGGCTAAGGCTTTAGTACTGGAAGATGCTGAAGGGAAACAGGCTGTTCTTATTACTACTGATATACTGGGAATGACCAAAGAATTGACAGATAAAATACGTTCTCAGTTAAAAGAGAAGTTTAATCTATCTCCTGCTCAAGTTATGATTAATAGCTCCCATACTCATTCCGGTCCTGTTATTCAAAATGCACTTTATGATATTTATCCATTAAACGATAGTGAAAAGAATAAAATTAAAAAATATACTAAATGGCTGGAGAAACAAATTGTTAATTTGGTGGGTAAAGCATTCGGCTCTTTAGAACCGGTACAGATTTATGCAGAGAATGGTGTTTCCCGATTCCAGGTAAACCGACGAAATAATAATCCCTCAAAATTAATTCAGCAAACAGAATTAAAAGGTCCTAATGATTATGCTGTTCCGGTAATTAAAGTGGAAAATAAGTCAGGAGATTTAATAGCCATAGCTTTCGGATATGCCTGTCATGCTACTGTTTTAGACATTAATCTATGGTCGGGTGATTATCCCGGATTTGCGCAGATTGAGCTTGAAAAGTATCATCCTGGCGTAACTGCAATGTTTTTCCAGGGTGCCGGAGCTGACCAGAATCCATTACCGCGCCGTTCGATTGCACTGGCGCAACAATATGGACGTGATCTGGCTGCTGCCGTTGACAGGGTTTTGAATGAAGATATGAAAAAATTATCACCTAAACTCATAACCTCTTATTCCGAAATTGAATTACCATTAGCTAAACCTCCTACAAGAAATGAACTATTGAAAGTTGCCGAATCTCAAACTGAGTATCGAAAACGCTGGGCTACACGCATGCTTAATAAATTAGAAAATGGTGAACCATTTCTTACTTCCTATCCTTTACCATTGCAAATATGGCAAATTGGAGACCAGGAAATTTTTGCTATGGGAGGCGAAGTAGTAATTGAATATTCTATAAAGCTAAAGCAGACCTTTGGTCAGGATATTTTTGTTTTGGGTTATACCAATGATGTGATGGCCTATATTCCATCCACAACGATACTTAATGAGGGAGGTTATGAAGGCAAATCGTCGCAAATAGTGTATGGTTTACCTGCTTCCTGGGACTCAGATCTGGAGCCATTGGTCCTTAAAGGAATAGCCGATCTGGCTAAATTGGGAGGTATTGCACAGCTTGAGAAACCAGAACCTGATATAAATAAGCCACTTATAGCAAAAAGGTATTTTTCAGGATTTGATAAGGCACATGACACATATAATGCCATTTCCTCTGCAAGTGATGGTAATATATACTATGTACTATCGTCTGCAGCTTATGATAAGGGCGGACAAATGTATGTCTATAATCCTGATTCTGATGAAACTGAATTGCTGGCTGACTTAACAGATGTATGTGGTGAAAAAGATGCTAAAGCTATTGCTCAGGGCAAAAGCCATGTAAATTTTTATGAAAAAAACGGCAAATTATATTTTTCTACTCACATAGGGTTTTATGAAATGATTGATGGAGCGGAGTGCTTACCTGTAAATGCACCAGAAGGTTACAAGCTTTATACAGGAGGACATATTTTGTCATATGACATTTCTACGAAAGAATTTGAAGATCTTGATATTGCACCTGATGGTGAGGGAATTATTACCATGTCAATGGATGCAGATCGCGGACAAATATATGGTATTACCTGGCCAAAAGGGTATTTTATTCATTATGATATTAAAAATGATAAATTGAGGAACCTTGGTCTGGTTTCTGCTAATGGTGAAGCAGGCACCCCGGGAGATGATTACCGGGTTTTATGTCGCTCTATGTTTATTGACCACAGAGATGGTTCCGTATATTATTCAACTTCAGAAGGAGATATATTTACTTATAACCCTACTTCAACCACACTTAAAAAAGTAGATGGAATTAATCTTAAATTGAATTATTTTGGTAAATATGACCCTACCAGGCCTGGAAATATGGGCTATAACTGGCGAAGAATTATTTGGTACCCCCGGGAAGGTGTAGCTTATGGTGTACATGGGAACTCAGGATATTTATTCAAATTTGATCCACTTAAATCTAAAATTGAAATGGTGGATAGAATTACATCGGAACCATCGAAAAAAAGTGGAATGTTCGATCAATTCAGTTATGGTTATTTGGGATTTGAACTTGGCCCGGATAAAGAAACCTTATATTATCTTACCGGAGGGCCAATCTATATTGATGGCAAAAGGGTAAAAGGAGTCGATGAAATAGCTATGGGAGCTGCAAAAGGCCTTGAGAACCTACATCTGGTAACCTACAATATCCCCAAAGGGGAATATATTGATCATGGAGCTGTATTTTACACTGATGGAGCCATACCAACCTATGTTAATTCAATAGCAATTGACAATAAAGGGAATGTATATTCACTTGCCCGTTTTGAACACAATGGGGAAATTATAGAAGATTTAATAAAAATTCCAAATCCCTTTGTTGCACATTAATTATTTATGCATAAACCTGTCGTGAGACAAATAAAAAATAATTAAATATTGCTTTAGTTGAGGTTTTTAGCTTGTTTCAGGCTGAAACTGGCTTGCAGTTATGAATATTGTTTTAATGAATATATTTAAGAATCTGCAAAAATGAAATTCCACTTTCAAAACAATTTGCTCCTTGCTACTCTAATTTTTGTTTCTTGTATATCCTATGGTCAAAAATCATCTGAAATTGTTGAAATCAGAGGAATTTATGGAAATCCCAAACCCCTATGGGATAAAGGATATAATCTAAATACACTCGGTATTAATGCTATTTTTGTTCATAGCGGGTCAATCAATCATGATATGATTAACAGGGCCAGGTCGGAGAAATTAATGGTATTTGCTGAATTTGCTACTTTGAACGGTAAAACTTATGTAGATAAGCACCCGGAAGCCTGGGCAATAAATGAAAAAGGTGAAAAAGTGCAAGCTGCAAGCTGGTTTATGGGTGTATGTCCCACAGAACCCGGATTCCGGCAGTATCGTTTTGATCAGTTACGCAATTTACTTTTGGAGTATGACCTGGATGGCGTGTGGATGGATTATATGCACTGGCATGCACAGTTTGAAGATCCTGAGCCCATCCTGCCTGAAACATGTTTTTGTAATAATTGTCTTGAGGAATTTTCAATATATTCCGGAATCAAAATACCTGATGGAACCATCTCTAAAAAGGCACTATGGATATTGAATAAGCATGATGCATTATGGCGAGAATGGCGTTGCAAGATAATTTATGAGTGGACTGCTGAAATAAAAAGCATCATCAAAGAAATCAAACCAGATGCCCTCCTCGGACTTTATCATTGTCCATGGGATGATCAGGAATTTGATGGCGCCAGGCGTCGCATTCTGGGATTAGACTATGATCTGCTAAAAGAAACTGTAGATATATTCTCACCTATGGTATATCATGCTAAAATGGGAAGAAATCCTGATTGGGTTCAGGAAAATATAAATTGGTTTTGCAATCGGTTGGATATTGAGGCTAATTCTTATCCAAAAGTATGGCCTATCATTCAGGCACATAATGATCCAGGTATTATTTCCAGTAAAGAATTTGAAAAAGTACTTAAGGGTGGGCTGGCTGGAAATTCCAGTGGGGTAATGATGTTTACCACTAATTCTGTAGCTGAAGATGATGGTAAAATCAAAGTTATGAAAAATGTATATACCAAACTAATGCTAAAACCTGATAACTAGTGCCCGGACTTCAATATGATAGCTCTTTTGTCTTTTTATTACTGAAACTCCAGGGATCCAAAATATTGTGGCAAATGAAAATTTGGTTTAGGATAATCAACGGGAGCCCAGGTAAGCCAATGAGGATGAGATGTCCTGTCACCACATTTATAAAAATTAGCTCTCCAAACAGTACCGGCTTTAGGTGTAACAGATGATTGATAATTACTTAAAATGGAAAATGGAATACTGTATTCAACAACCCATGTTGTCTTTTTACTTATCTCATGTTCAATAAGCTCAGGCATGGAATGAGCCACCCGAAGCTTTTGCATATCCGAGTCATTAATTAAAACTACATCAGTCTGGCGTTTTAGTTGGTGATTAAATAGCATCGTACCCCCACAATTCATCTCCAGGTTAAAATATCCATCTTCAACATCATTTTCCGGACTAAAGAAAAACTCAACACAGCTGTCACGACAAACAGGATCCTGATTTTGACTATGTACTGCCTTTACATACTGGTCTTCCACACGAAAAATAATATATACTGCCTGATCATCATAGGCCATCTTTGCCTGGGTAAAGGGAAAATGATCGGGTT
>JAOZKQ010000208.1 GCA_029935275.1 Bacteroidales bacterium
GAAGGATATCCTTACAGGCAATCTTACATGGTTGACAATGACCTGGCAGTAGGGCGTGTTTTACATTTTTTATCCAGAACCAAGTACTGGAAGAATATGCTTGTAATTATTACTGAAGATGATCCTCAGGGAGGAGTTGATCATATCGATGCACATAGGTCTATACTTATGATGGCAGGTCCCTATGTGAAAAAAGGCTATGTTTCACATACCCATGCCAATTTTGGATCTATCCTCAAAACCATGTACAATATTTTGAATGTACCTTATGTAAATCATTTTGATGTAACCGCATCTTTATTGCAAGACTTTTTTACTGACGAGCCTGATTATACACCTTACACTTTAGAACGTCATGATACCCGTATGTATGATGCGGAACTTTCTATGAGAAAATATCACAAAACTATTGATTGGCGAAAAATTGAACAAGGCCCTCCAATGGATGATGAGGACGATGCCCGCGAAAATTTTACTAAAAATAATAAGGATAAATAAACAGGGTACCAGTACCATATTCCTACTATAACAGAAACTGTTTTTAAGCTTCCCTGAAAAAGCCTGCCATTAGAAATTGGCAGGCTTTTCAATTGGATCTTTGTTTTTTTAAGCCAAACTATCCAGGCAGCCTTTTACATAGCCAACAGATTCTGAAAGTCCTGGTAATGGATCATCAGCATCTTTTTCATATTCGAAACTAACTACACCATTATAGCCTTTATCAACCAGCATCTTTAAGAATGCCGGAATATTTATCACCCCCCGGCCAATTTCAACAGTTTTGCCATCTTTTGTAGCGCTGTCAACATCTTTAATGTGAATATCTAATATTCTTGAAAAATATTGTATGCCCGCTTCTGTAGGATCTACACCTATTCTTTGTGTATGTCCGATATCCATGCATATTCCAAACCTTGGATCCAAATCCTTTACTTTATCATAAATACTTTTTGGGCTTGGATATTTCTTATCTCCCGGTCCATGGTTGTGAATGGCTACTTTAATATCGTATTGCTTAATTTTTTCATTTGTATATTCCAGTAAATCAGGGTTTGGGACACCTACAATTACAGACATGCCAGCATTTTTAGCATACTCAAATGCCTGGTCAACTTCATCTTTATTTGTCATATAAATTACTCCACCGCCATAAAGATTTAGTCCTGATTCCTTAACATCTGCAGCAATGCTTTTTAGCTCAATAGCTGGTGTCTCTAACGGCAGGTGCATACTCTTAAAACAAATATATTCCAGTCCAACCCTTTTAGTCATTTCAACAGTCTGTTCACGGCTAAACTTGCGAAGGCTATATGATGCAAGACCTAATTTTAATTGTTTTTTCTTTGATAAATAGTTTTTCGCTGAATCTTCATAAATATTCCCTTTGGAAGACATCCCGGGTATAAATGAAAATGCAGCTGCCAATCCGGATACTTTTAAAAAATCCCTTCTTGTTTTTTCTTTCATTTGCAGTTAACTTATGTTATTAATAAGACATTTATGAAAGCTAAAAGTATAGAAATTTTGAATAATAAGGATGAATATCGTCTGGAATTTGAAATTGTCTATTAAAATTCTGTTTAAAGAAGCATATATTGTTTCTTTTTGTCCAGATGAATAATGCTTGTTGGCTCTTGCTAAAATATAGGAGCTAATGGTTTCTTTAAATAATTTAGAACTTATTTATATCTTTCGGTACTCATTTTAAATGAATAAATTTGTTACTTGCATTTACTATGGTGAAGCCTGTTATAAAAATAACTATTTTACTAATCCTATTTTCTGTGTCTGGCATTGGACAGGGAATTTTCGCTAATATTTCAGATAAAATGAATAAAGACAATAATAAAACAGAAGTGGCAACGCTTGGTGCAGGTTGTTTTTGGTGTGTTGAAGCAATTTATGAAGACCTTAAAGGTGTGGTGTCAGTAGTTTCCGGTTATTCAGGAGGGACGGTTAAAAATCCTTCCTACAAGGATATTTCATCTGGTTTGTCCGGACATGCAGAGGTTTGCCAGATCAGCTTCAACCCGGATATTATTTCTTTTGAAGAAATTCTGGAAGTATTCTGGGAAGTGCATGATCCAACAACTTTAAACCAGCAAGGCGCTGATATTGGTCCGCAATATCGCTCGGTTATATTCTATCATTCTGATAAACAGGAGATAATTGCTGTAGATTCCAGGAAGAAAATGGATGAGTCAAGAGTATTTAGTTCGTCAATTGTTACAGAGATCACTTCATTTTCAGTCTTTTACAAGGCTGAAGATTATCATCAGAATTATTTTCTTAACAACCCGAACCAAGCATATTGCTCCGTAGTAATAAGCCCTAAGGTGCTGAAGTTTAAAAAGAGACATAAAGATCAGCTAAAAAAATAAGTTACTGTTTTGGGTTTCCTTATGTATGATAATCATAACCTGAATTAAGGAGCTTGTGAATTAGCTGATATTATTAAGCTTATCCGTGAAATTGTGGATCGTTATTATCTGGCGATCAATATTTTCTTTTGTTTCTTTCTGACTTTTTATATTACTCTCAGATGTTTTGCTTAGTTCATTAATTTTAGCCTGATAATCAAAGACTTTATTATGCTCATTTTCCAACTTACCCTCAGTATTATTTTTCTCTTTTTGCTTTTTGCTTAGGAGTTTATTCAGGTCTTTTTTATCACCTTCGCTTGCAGATGATAAGCTGGTTTGGTATTTATCAATTTCTGACACCACAGTTTCCAGTGTTTTCTCTAAACTGCTTATCAATCCTTCTGATTTCTTAAGGTATTGTTCATTTGTTTTGATATTTTTCTGTAATGTTGTATTTTGTTTTTCAAGATCAAAAAGCTGATCGGCAAGATTTTGTAGTTTCGTATTTTCGATTTCAAGTTCCTTTGAAACAGAATTTTTGTATTCCTTTATTGCATAATAATAAATGAATTTTTTTATATTATCGTAGGCTTTTTTAAAATTTTCATTAGAGTTTTTGGAATCAGCTCCTAAAAACGTATTATCAATTTCTATCAGGGTAATCAGCTTTACAGATGCATCAAGCTGTATTGTTGAACTGTAAACATTAATGGGATAGCTATAAATATCAAAAATTCTTGTTCCGGTAATAGAAAACACAGCTCCATTCTCTTGAATTTTTGATTTGGTGTTTTGTCTGATTTTTTTTGCCCATGAATCATGAATTTGATTTGCGCTTGCTTTTGGAATGATTACTACAAATGCTGGCTGGTTCCCCTTTAACATATCTACGTTTTGCTCTGTTATTTCAATTTTTTCCTGTGAAAATGTATTTGCCGATATCAGGAATCCAAGAGTGATTAAAGAGGTTTTTAGTGTTTTCATAGTTGTATTAAATATAGGTTCTGTTTATTGCAGACAATATACAAATTTAAAATATCTTTCTCAAAATTAAAGGTTTTCTCAAAGCAAAATTTCAAACTTACTCCCAAACCCCTGGTATTATTTCCTGACAATTTTCACACTTCCCTGATTTGATATTATTTTGGATAATCTTAAATCCTTTTCTCTCAATCAATATCTTTTTACATTTTGGACAATAAGTGTTAGAGCCATCTGTTCCGGGAACATTGCCAACATAAACAAAATTTATTCCTGAATTCATTGCAATTTCACGAGCTTTTTGTAATGTTGAAACCGGGGTGGGAGGGAGCTGATTCAGTTTATACTGGGGATGAAATCTGGAAAAATGTAAGGGATAATTATATAGATCATTTTGGTATAACCAGTCACACATTTTTTTTATCATGTCCAGATCATCGGTCCAGCCGGGAATGATCAGATTCGTAATCTCTAACCAGACACCCTCTTCATGTAATATTTTCAATGTATTTAAAATAGTTTGAAGTTTCCCGGCATTTAGTTTAAGGTAAATACTGTCACTGAATGATTTAAGATCAATATTTGCTGCATCTATATGCTGACACAGATAGCGCAGTGGTTCCTCATTTATAAAACCTGCTGAAACCAGAATATTCTTTAACCCGGCCTGCTTTGCTAGTTTTGCCGAATCGGTGGTATATTCAAAAAAGGTAATTGGTTCGCTGTAGGTATATGCGATGGAAGGGCAGTTGTTTTTGATAGCTTCATCCACCAACTTCCCGGGCATCAGGTCATAATTATCCGTTTCCGTAGGACTTTTTTGCGAAATGGTCCAGTTCTGGCAGTTAAGACAGGCCAGGTTGCAACCAGCAGTAGCTACAGAAAAAGTACGTGTAGATGGCATGAAATGGTAAAGTGGTTTTTTCTCAACCGGATCAACATGGATAGCACAGGGATTTCCGTAGGCTATTGAATATAGTTTTCCATCTTTGTTGATACGGTTCCTGCAATCACTTAATTCCCCATGTTTTAGCGTACATTCATTTGGACAAATCAGGCAACGAACCCCACGGGCTGTTTCAGTATAAAACATTGCTTCTTTGCTCCATTTCCATAACTTTTCATCAGTCAGGGGATTTATGGAAGAATTCCCAGAAAGAATTGGTGAATAGCACATCATCCCACCCAAACCAGTCAAGCCAAGTTTTACAAACTTCCTTTTTGATATTTTTCTATTAACCTGCATTTTTT
>JAOZKQ010000209.1 GCA_029935275.1 Bacteroidales bacterium
AATGATAGTATTCACCTTCTGAATACACAATTTTACCGAACATTCCTTTTTCATAGATCAATTTGGCGTTATACAGATCAGAATGAAACATGCTCGTTTCGGCCATCATAACCTTCAAACCGGTTTTTTCTTTCCATTCTTTCACCAGTTGAATATCTTCAAGTGTCATTGATAATGGAACTGCTGAAATACAATGTTTGCCACTTTTCAAAACCTCAACAATATGCTTCCCATGGCTTGGGGCATCCGTAAAAACACCAACAGCATCTATTTTATCATCTTTAATTAGCTCTTCCAGGGAATTATAACTTTTGGGGCATTTATAGACTTTCATTAATTTCTTTTTCCTTTCTTCCTGCAAATCGCTTACAGCTTCCACTATGCAATTTGGATGCTGATGCCAGAAAAAACTTGATCCAAACCCTCCTCCAACTATACCCATATGGATTTTTTTATCCGATATTTGTTTCCAGGAGCTAGTTTTATTGGCTTGAGTTATAGTGTATTGTCCCAAAGACTTTTCTGAGGCTACAGCTCCTGTAGTGATTAATCCTGCAGCACCAACGGATAGGTTTTTCAAAAAACTCCGGCGTTTCAACTGATTTTCATTTTTCATGGTGATTTTCTTTTTATACGAATGAAGGAGACAATTAATGACCGGTTAAATTAGTAAAAAGAAAGGAATGTTTAAATATCGACTTTCTACTTTCTCAAATTAACGAATAGGGTTCAAAGATTTACCTGAAATTAACCTTTTTTCACCAACTTAGCCCATGAATCCCGCAAAGGGACAGTCCGGTTAAAAACCGGTTTACCGGGAAGCGAATCCTGATCGGCACAAAAATACCCGATACGTTGGAATTGAAAATGATCTAAAGCTTTAATATCCTTTAATGAAGGTTCCGCTTTTGCTGTAATTATTTTAAGAGAATCAGGATTCAGAAATGCTTTAAAATTTTTGTCTTTATGTCCGTCCGGGTCTTCATCATTGAATAGCCTGTCATACAGTCGAACTTCTGCATTTATGGCATGAGGAGCTGATACCCAGTGTAGCGTTCCTTTTACTTTACGGGTACTGCCTTCCCCGCTACGTGTTTCCGGATCATATGTGCAAAGTAGTTCTTTAATATTTCCCTTTTCATCTTTGATCACTTCCTCACATTTTATAATGTAAGCACTTTTTAAACGTACTTCTTTTCCCGGAGCCAACCTGAAAAATTTTCGTGGAGGATCTTCCATGAAATCATTTCTTTCAATATAAATATCCTTGCTAAAAGGAATAGTACGGGAGCCCATGCTTTCATCTTCCGGATTGTTAATCGTTTCCAGATTTTCTGTTTTTCCCTCAGGATAATTTGTTATAATAATTTTTATAGGATCCAGTACGGCCATCACACGGGGTGATTTTTTATTCAGATCTTCTTTTATACTGTACTCAAGCATGCTAACATCAATAACATTATCTCGCTTTGCCACTCCAATGCGATCTGAGAAATTACGAATGGATTCAGGGGTATAACCTCTCCTGCGTAAACCGGAAATGGTTGGCATCCTTGGATCATCCCAGCCATTAACCAATCCTTTTTTAACCAGTTCCAGCAGCTTACGCTTGCTCATAACCGTATAGCTAAGGTTTAATCGGGCAAACTCTATTTGACGTGGACGGTATTCTGTGTCAGTGATTTGATCCAGAAACCAGTTGTACAAGGGGCGGTGCACCTCAAATTCAAGGGTGCAAAGAGAATGGGTTATCCCTTCCAGGTAATCAGATTGCCCATGCGTAAAGTCATACATTGGATAAATGCACCATTTGTCACCGGTGCGGTGGTGGGCTTTATGCATAATACGATACATGATTGGGTCACGCATGTGCATATTTGGGGAGGCCATATCAACTTTTGCCCTGAGGATCATTTCGCCTTCCATAAACTTTCCTGCTTTCATTTCTCTGAACGAGTTCAGATTATCTTCTACACTCCGATTCCGGAACGGACTGTCCTTGCCGGGTTCGGTAGGTGTTCCTTTCTGGGCAGCAATTTTTTCTGCAGATTGTTCATCTATATAGGCTTTGCCAACTTTGATTAATTTTTCTGCCCAGTCATACAATTGATCAAAATAATCGGAGGCATATTTGGGCTCATCTTCCCATTGGAAACCTAGCCATTGAACATCTTTCTTTATTGAATTAACGTATTCCTCTTCTTCCTTTTCAGGATTAGTGTCATCAAACCTTAGGTTACATTTACCATTATATTCTTCAGCCAGTCCAAAGTTCAGACATATGGACTTTGCATGTCCAATGTGCAAATAACCATTTGGTTCCGGTGGGAACCGGGTATAAACTGTTCCTTTATTATTCCCTTCTTTCAGGTCTTCTTCAATAATATTTTCAATAAAATTTAGTGATTTTCGTTCCTCATTTTCAAGCATCATAATTCAATATTAAAATAATTAGTAACGTATTTATACCAAATGTTAATATTTTGCAAAAATACAATGATTTTCTGATTCCCTGATTTTATTCGAAACAAAAATCAGGCAGCTTCACGCTTTCTTTTCCATCTACGGTGGCTCCAGAGCCAGTATTCCGGTTTTTCAAGAATTTCTTGTTCCAAAAAACGTGCTGTTTTTTCAGTGATCTCCCCTTCAGGAGTATTTGCGGGGTTTTCTTCAAGTATTTCAAATTCCATTTCGTAGTAACCCCGTTTTACTTTGATAATACGTATATATAATACTGGAGAATTGAATTCCCGGGCATATTTTTCGGCTCCAACAAACCATGCTGTATCCTGTTTCAGAAATGTGTTCCAGTAAATATGTTTTCGGGATGTAGGTGATTGGTCAATTCCAAAAACAGTGACAGTAAGCAGGTCCTTATTGCGTACTATGTAACGTTTTACGAAGTGTTGAGGAACTAAAGTAATTCCAAACCTGGACCTGGATTCGGAAATTTTTTTATTAAAATATTTATTATGAAAAGGACTGTAAATTCCGAGTGTTTGGTGCTTTATCTGAAAATTTGATGAAATCGCTGCCATTTCCCAGTTATTGTAATGTCCACCTACAATAATGACGCTTCTTCCTTCATCATAAAACCGGTTAATTACTTCCGGGTTACGCTTAATAAAACGCTTCCGCAGTTGATTCTCAGATATGCTGAAAAGTTTTAAACTTTCAAGAAAAATATCTGCAAGGTGTTTGTAAAACTTTTGTTCAATGACTTTAATTTCCGATAAGTCCATTGCCGGAAAAGAGTGTGTAAAATTATCCCTTACAACTTTCTTCCTGAAAGAGATAACATAATACAAGAAAAAGTAAACGATATCTGAAAGCAGGTAAAGTAGAGGAAAAGGAAGAAAAGATATTGGTTTAATTACGATATAATATAACAGGGCACTCATTTATTCAACTGTGTAGAAAGTTTATTATTATTATTTTCTTAGCCGGATTACATGTGATATTGATCCAATAAAAAATCAAGATCTAGATAAAACCAACAAAAAAAGTCCGGATATTAGCCTCAAATATAACAAAATGAACTTTACCAGTAATAATTTTGAATAACTTAAAGAAAAAATATGGATATTATTTTGGTAAAATATAATTTGGATATAAATTATTAAAAATTGGAATATTTTATCCTTTTTAAGTGTCAAATACTATATAATCATTCTAAATGATAGTTTAAATGCAGTACTAAAAATGAATTATATGCCAGATTAAGGATTCCAATTTGAATTTCATTCAATGTTACTTACCTTTGAATTTCAGCAAATGGAGAACTTAAAGCTAAAACTATTTATATACCAGAAACTTAATTATTTAAATTGTGGATATACTCGTTAAAGATCTTAACAAGACTTATAAAAACGGAAACCGGGCATTAAAAGAAGTAAACCTTGAAATTGGACAGGGCATTTTTGGATTATTAGGGCCCAATGGTGCCGGAAAGTCGAGTTTAATACGGATACTGGCTACCTTGATGAGACCCACCTCCGGAGTTGTTAAGGTAAATGGGATGGACTTGTTTAAGCACCGTAGGGAAATTAGATCAATGTTAGGTTATTTACCTCAGGATTTTAGGTTTTTCCCAAAGCTACGAACCTATGAATTTTTAGATTATATTGCCAGGCTGGCAGGAATGAAAGACAAGAATGTAAGGCAAAAGCAGGTTGATGAAATGTTAGAGAATGTTGGTTTATTTGAAGCCAGGGACAGACATGCCAATAAGCTTTCAGGTGGTATGAAACGACGACTTGGAATTGCTCAGGCCCTTATAAATAATCCTGATATTATAATTGTGGATGAGCCTACTACAGGCCTGGACCCGGAGGAAAGAATCCGTTTCAGGAATCTTCTTTCAAGCATAAGCTCAAGGGATGTTATTATACTTTTGTCAACACATATAGTTGGTGATATATCCAGTACTTGTAACAATATGGGTTTGCTTCATAAAGGGAGCGTTGCATACTCCGGTCCTCCTGATGCATTAGTTGAACAGGCTAAAGGTCATGTTTGGCTCATTAAGGCTACGGAACAGGAATACCAGGAAATCAGCTTGAAATATCCTGTTATTT
>JAOZKQ010000681.1 GCA_029935275.1 Bacteroidales bacterium
CTACAATTATGTCTCATCTCGAAGCTCTCCAGCTTGCTCATGCAATAAATGTGGTGCAACCTTTTTTTGGAGGTGGTAAAAAGGAGATTACCAAACGCCCTAAAGTTTATGCTTTTGATACCGGATTTGTAACTTTTGTGAATGGATGGAATGAAATAAGAAACAATGATAGAGGCTATTTATGGGAACATCTTGTATTGGATATGCTTAAAGTCCATTATGGTGAAGTATTTTATTGGCAAACTAAAAATGAATATGAAATTGATTTCATAGCCAAAGGAATTAATAATTCGGCCCACGCTTTTGAGTGTAAAGTAAACCCTGCAAAATTTGATCCTAAGGGCTTGCTGAAGTTCCGTGAGTTTTACCCTGCCGGTAATAATTACTGCATCTCTCCACACATAAAGAAAACATACAGGAGACGTTTTGGTAATTTGGAAGTAAAATTCATTTCAACAGCGGAAGAAATCTAATGTTAAATGGTATCCCTAAATTTCGCCAATACTTCTCATGCTTCATACAGACTATTGAAATGTAAAAGTTATGTTCATTAAACCAGTCGCTTTCAATTTTTCATTTAAAATTTCCATCTTTACCTGATCAAAATCAATAAAATACCATTAGATCATGACTTCTTTCGAATTATTCCAGAAAATACAGCAAAAGCAAAGTTTCTTATGTATAGGATTGGATTCCGACCTGGCCAAACTCCCCGAACATCTAATATCCAATGAAGATCCTGTATTTGAGTTTAATAAACAGATTATAGATGCAACACATCAATTTTCCGTAGCATATAAACCGAATATTGCCTTTTATGAATCCAGGGGAGTTGAAGGTTGGCTGTCTTTGCAAAAAACACTGGACTATCTTCGTAAAGTGGATCCTGATCTTTTTGTAATTGCTGATGCAAAGCGTGGTGATATTGGAAATACCTCCAGGATGTATGCAAAAGCCTTTTTTGATACCATGGATTTTGATGCAATTACGGTAGCTCCATATATGGGAGTAGATTCTGTTGGGCCTTTTTTGGAATATAAGGGGAAATGGGTAATTATGCTTGCCCTTACGTCCAATAAGGGCGCAGATGATTTCCAGTTTTTGAAAGATTCGGGATCAGACGATCGTTTATTTGAAAGGGTGTTGAGAAAAGGAGCGGAATGGGGTTCTAAAGATACAATGATGTTTGTTGCTGGTGCTACCAGGGCAGAGATGTTAGCAGATTTGAGAAAGATTGTACCGGAACATTTTTTATTGGTTCCCGGAG